>DATESH010000183.1:0-4015 GCA_035270965.1 Methanocorpusculum sp. | reverse complement strand
AAGAAAATCAACATTTATTATAATCCTGGCTCATTAGTATGAAATGGAAAAGGGATAATGCTGGCGGGGAAATCAGTCTTCACCCTGTATAATCCCTTTCGCACCAAAGAGCAGGAGAATTATCCCTCCTATGAATAACACAGCACATGCCTGGAGTTTCCAAATCGTCGGACCGTAAACTTCGTCTATAGGTAATCCTAAAATCAGCCCCGGAAGAATCAGTGCCGATATAATGATTATACCGGTTCCGCAAATTTTTATAATCCGTGATTTGTATTTTCCTGAGATGTGTATCGGATAATTCAGGACGAGAAGAATCAGTATAAGAGAGACGATACCGTACACCCATTCCGAGACTGAAAAAATCTCATGGACACCCAGGGTGCCAAAGTAGCCTGCCCATGGTCCGGTGAGAAGCACCTCCCATACAATATATGTTACCAGCAGGAGCATTCCGATTCCCAGGAGAATTATTCCGGTAATCATTCCAATCCTTTCAAAGCCGGATTTTGATCTGATAAGGGGCCGAAGATGACGGTAGGCTGCTGTTGAAATGATTATCCCGGCAATGATAGCAATAATCCATGGTAAAAGATAGATAACTGGCAGTAAATTGTCCGGAACTATGATATATGCCTCGGATACTGAGAACCAGGTATGGGGGATATTTAACAGGGTATCGCTAATCCTGAATGGAAGCGACCAGAACCTGTAACCGGGCAGACTTGACAGGACTTCACCACACTGGGGGGAGATCGGCCAAAGCCAGTTTTCCGGAAACCCCCACATGGTATCACCCAGCTGATGGAGAAATATTCCGATGCTTACACAAAGCAGCAGTATTCTTTGCTGATTGTGCCGCCATATAAGGAAACCAAGGATCAGGAGAATTATAACTACGGTAAGGTTATGAAAAATGACCCGTCCATTATTCTGGACATTTTCGAAGAAGATCATCGCTAGTGGTTTATCGAGCATATCCGGAAGGATTCCTCCGATTCCTCCATAAAGTACTGCCATTTTATTGGAGAACAGCACTGCGAGGATAACTCCGGCAATTAACCCGACAAATAAATGAAAGAAAATCAACATAATTTCCCTGATCCCTTTCCTCTCTCAAAAAAGAGATGAAGAAAAATTACTCACAGTTTATTGATATCTCTCTTCAAAAACAAGTTTTTCGAGCGGAACTTTTTCAGCGAGCGTAATACCGCCGACGTCAGGCAATCCGGCTGCGACAATCGATACGAGTTTATAGTTTTCCGGGACGTTCACGAGTTTCCGGATATCATCTGCGTATACTGTTTTATCTCCGGCAATCCAGCATCCTCCGTATCCATATGCATGGAGACCTAAAAGGAGGTTTTCGGTTGCTGCCGAGCAGTCTTCAATGACATATTTCCAGTCGGCTTGACCGAAGACAAGGAAGCCTGCGGCTGCTCCTTCGATGAATCTTCCAGTCAGGGCAAGTTTCGCGATTTTTGCAAGCGTTGCCTTATCTTTGATGACAACAAAAATCCACGGCTGTTTGTTTGAGGCTGTTGGTGCTCTTGATGCGCATTCAAGGGCTTTTCTTATGAACTCAGGCGGTATTTCCGCATCTTTAAACGTTCTGACACTGTGTCTTGACTGAATAATCGTGACACCAAAGTTTGCGATTCCCGGGTTTCTGGTATTCATAACTAACCTTATGCGTGTCAGGTAAAATAGTTTTTCCCCTCAGTTTCGCACGGTTTATTACTTCCCGCTCTAATTATAGTATATGTATGCCGAAAGACCGGATTTTATCCGGATGTGGGATGAACAGATGGCCCATGCCTTTGAGCAGAAACGACTGGCGGGTGAAGGTTCGGAGAGTTTCTGGGATAATCCGGTGAATGTGGACAGATATGTCCGGCGGCTCCAAAATGATGACCGGGGGAGAATACATTATCAGCTTTCTTCGATGGCTATTCAAAAAGGGTCCTCGGTTCTGGATATCGGGGCGGGACCGGGCACACTTGCAGTGCCTCTCGCCCTTTCCGGATGTTCGGTTACTACAGTTGAACCCTCCTCTTTCATGGGTAAAGGGATGGAGGCGTATCGTGTTCTCACGAATGCCCCGCAGATTCGGGAAATCAGAAAAACATGGGAGGCTGCGACTCCTGAAGAAATCGGAACATATGATTATGTTGTCGCTTCCCGTTCTCTGATGATGGGGAATATCCGGGATTGTATGCTGAAGATGGACGCGGCTGCAAATATTGCTGTGCATCTCTTCTGGTTCCTTATCCCTCCCTCACTATCGAGAGGAAACGTTGATCTGTGGCCGCTTTTGCATGACGAGCCGTACAAGTATGAGCCGACAGCCGATATTCTCTGGAATGTGCTGTATCAGTTGGGAATCTATGCGAATCTCACGGTCGAGTCATCGAATGTCGGGCAGGTTTTTGCGGATCTGAATGAAATGCGGCAGGATTACTATACCAGAATGATTGCCAGAACAGATGAGCAGAAGGAGATTGTGAATACCTATCTGGATGAACATGTTGTCCGGACAGAAAAAGGATATATTATCCCGGGCAAGTCAATTACAGCTCATATCTGGTGGGAAAAATAAATTTTCCTCTATTTTTAGTGCACTAAAAAAAATAGTTTATCGAAGATTATATCCACCAGGTCAGGAAGGTCCAGAGATTGGCGAACCCTGTCATCAGGATATTTTTCATCATCTCAAGATCCACGCCCAGGAGAGGTGTCAGGAAGATAAAAAACGCAAATGTTGCAATTGTACTCCCAATATTTGCCGCTGCCGCCACGATAAGGATTCTGAACAGCGGGACCGAAAGCATCTCATGGATGGATTCTGCTTTTGAGATTGCCTTAAAATCCCCGGCACTCGGAGGACGCATTTTCGCCTCAACAATTGCTGCGAACCACCCGCAGGCAAGGAACGGATTGAGCGAAGTCATCCACGCAAGTCCGGCAGCTGTGGCGGCTGATAATGGATGCCCTCTCACTAAGAGCGTTGCAACTCCGGCAAACACGCCGTTCAGCACCACCCAGTAAATGATTGCCCAGATAAGAAGATCCGTCGCTCCGGAAAATGCAATCGCGAGAATAATCACCGCGAACATGGCGATGAACACACCGCCTAAGATTTTCCCCCAGGGATATTTCTTCGGGAGTTCGTTCAGTTTCTTCATTGACGGAAGCGTCTCGGGATTTTCCCGGAAACGCTTAATTCCCGGAAGATGTCCGGCTCCGACCACAATGACCGCCCGTTCGAACTGACTGTTTTCCAGATTGATAATCCCGTGAGTGAGGTATGCATCCCGTTCTGTAATCAGAGCACTGGCACCTGTTGGAGAAAACTTCTGGAACTCTGCAAGAGCGAGTTCAATCATATCAGGATTTGTCAGAGAATCGACCGTCGCCGAATCAATCTGATCAGTCTCATCATCAGATCCGGTCATTGAGCGGATGAGAACCCAGAGGAGCTTCATCTTCTCGAGAATCTTCATGTTGCCCCAGAAGCGGGCGAGCGTGATTCTGATGTCCCGGTCGATAAGCATGACCCGGATGTTTCTCTCCTCGGCGATTTTCATCGCCTCTTTCATCTCGGCTCCGGGCTCGACACCGACATTCATCCCGATTTTTCGCTGAACATAGGCTAAAATCCACTGGACGAGCATTAACGTGAAGTTCCCTTTCAGGAGGCTTTTCACTTCGGGAATCTGGGGTTTAGCATCCTGTTCGGGAGCAATTCCGAGTTCTGCGTCCCGTGCCTCCTTCATCTGCTGTTTCAAAGCAGCATAACGTCCCGGATCAAGTTCTATTGCAATCACATCAGGATTGACCGTGTCCACTGCTTCACGAACTTCCCCGATGCTTTTCTGTGAAACATGTGCTGTTCCAACGATGTGTATCTCTGTCATTTAGTATTGTGCGGGTGAGCTCCCCTGCTATCGAAGATGATGGTTGACCCCGAAACCATACTATGCTTTTGGTACTGCTCTTTTGTTAAAAGAAACTC
>DATESH010000182.1:0-7110 GCA_035270965.1 Methanocorpusculum sp. | reverse complement strand
AGTGCCAGACCTACATCATCCCAGTATATGTTCCAGAAACCGCCCATCATCCAGAACATAATCTGGTGAAGACTGTTTCCTGACATGTACATGATGAAGGAAAGCATCGCCGAAAGGAAAAGCGATACGGCAATTCCTGATAAAAGCAGGGTCTCAACCGCTATTCTGCCATTTCTTTTTGAGATGATATAAACAGTGATCGTTGACGCGGCGGCTCCGATAAAGGCAAAGAGCGGCATTAATAATCCGCCGAGAAATACGATGGCGCAGGCCGCCCCGAGAGCACCGCCGGTGGAGGTTCCGATGATATACGGGTCTGCCATCGGGTTTCTGAAAAGTCCCTGCATTACACATCCGGCGGCAGCAAGTCCCCCTCCTACCAGGAGAGCCCCGAATACCCGCGGGAGCCTGACTTCGAAAATCAGTTTCCTGATCATTTCAGAGTCAAAGGTGAGAAGGGACAACCCCGACACTCCTATGAAAGTAGTTATAACAATGCTTACGAGAAGAATGACGAAAAGCACAGGAAGGAGGAGCACGGGGCGGCGAAGCATAATTGTAGATATATTGTTTGTGTTAAGTAAAATAAAGATGTGTGATATGATGGCTCTTCACTTTCTTCTGTGGATGAAGATACCGCCGATAAATCCGGCAATTACCAGAATAATTCCGGCAATTACCAGGAACACACCAAATCCGGGAGATGACGCAGATGATGCCGGTTCAGTGTAGTTTCCAAATATCTCCGGGTGCAGAATCTGTGCGAGTTGTTCCAGGGATTCGACGATTCTTGGTCCTCCTCTATCGAAAGTATCAGAATCCATGACATAGACATCATTGTTTCTGACAGCAGTGATACTGCTGAGTCTCTGCTCGGTGAAGAATGATTTCTGGAGAGTGTTTTCTCCCGTTGTTCCCATTTTTGAACCGGAATCCACAAGAATAATCTGCGGGTCTGTCGTGAGCAACTTTTCAAGCGTGACCACTCCCCAGCCCTCCACATCAGCGAAAGCATTTGTTCCGCCCGCAAGAGTTATCAGTTCATTCTGGAATGTACTGGATCCGGAAACCCAGTATGGATCGATACTCATTGCATGCATTACGGTCGGCTTTTCTGTAACACCTTCGAGTTTTTCAGTTATTGCATCGATGCGGGTCTTCATATCAGACACAAGAGAATCTGCCCCGGCAGTTGTACCTGTACATGTCCCGACCATCCGAATCGCATCATATGTTCCGTTGACACTATCTGATTGGATGACGACGACAATGTATCCAAGCTGGCGGAGAGAATCAATGTTCTCCTGTCCATTTTTCGGGTTGGCGAAGATAATATCCGGATTTGCCGTAACGATTTTTTCCACATTGATGGTAGAATAACCGCCTACAGTCTGTTTTGTCAGGGCCTCCTCCGGATAGTTACAGTATTCTGTGACACCGACTACCTTGTCGCCAAGTCCGAGGGCAAAAATAATTTCCGTGTTTGTCGGGGCGAGCGAGACGATGGTCTGCGGTTCGCTTTCTATAATGGATTCAAAGCCGGAATCATCGGTGACAGTCACTGGGTTCCATGCAAGGGCCGTGCCGGAAAAAACAGCACAAACCAGCAATACGGCAATGAATAAGTGTACCGATTTCATAGTGTAATATAATTAAGATTACCTAAGTAAATAAATTATGAGTTAATGGGCCGGCAAGATTGTTCATGCCCGGATACGGAATAAAAAAAAATAAATATTTTTGAGGAGCGATTACTCGCTTTCGACGAACCCTCTCAGGTCCATCTCGAACGCGGCTACCGGGTGTTCCAGGCCGAAAGCCACCAGCACATCCGGATTAATCTCTCCAAAGACGCCGACCTTCTTTTCAGAAACGTAAATATCTCCGCATCTTCCGGGAATAAATGCCGGATCGGCAGACTCCTTTACGACGTATGGAATGGACATCATCTGGCAGAAGGAATCCACGACCGCGTAAATCATAGAGAAATCCGCTGTTGTCTGAATCGAAGCCGCTGCCATCTTCGGGTAGGTAACAAGCTTTTCTACAACATCGCCGCATGCAAAAATATTCTGCGGGAGTTCGCGGGACCGGTTAATCGAGAGTGACTCCATAAGCATCGGCAGAATATCTGTTCTGATAATCGTCTGGTCTTCACTAATCGGGTGAAGGACATGCAGGGCATCCGGGTTCTCCGGTCTGTTCATCATATCGTAGGAGACCATCCCGCTTGTAAGGGTGAACGGTGTATTTTCGATATACGAAAGTCCAACCATTACTTTCCGGACCATACTGTAGAGTTTCTGAACCGGGTGGGGTTTTCCGACCGTGAATGTCGGAGGGAGGCTTGCCTCGATTTTATCATAGCCAAATGAAATTGCCACGTCCTCGTAAACATCGTGGTCATGCATAATATCGGAACGATAGCAAGGAACCAGGACCTGGATGGTATTCTCATTCACTACTTTGGCACCAAATCGCATCTTCTGGAGAAGTTCAGCCATAAGTTCAGCGGTAAGTGGGATTCCTGTCAGTTCGCTGCACGCGGAAACGGAAACGTTCCGTTTCTCAGGACGAAGGGTAGGGGTTTCCAGACCCTCGATATTTACTGACTCAATGGACGCTCCCATCTCGACAAAGGCGGCACAGAGAATATTTACCGCAACGTTGACTGCACGCGGTTCGATACCCGTAACATCCAGAAGGATGTTGTGCGTATCCTCTGTAACTCTGGTCAGTTCACCGTTGATGATTGGCGGGAAGGAACATACCCTGCCCTTTGCATCAATGATTAAGGGGAACCTGTCGAAATCCTCGACGATCTTTGCATAGGCTTTTCCTTTCGGGTGCTGGGCAAGGATCTCCTCCATCGTCATTTCCATGTCATAGTCGAGCGGCACGAACTTTGTTTTCCGGTCAGCTGCGATGTAGGAGAACGGACCCTCGATTTTGTCGAGGTCGTGAACGCCTATTGCCACCTTTTTCCGGCCGCGGCCGACTGCCCAGTGAAGGGATTCCTGAAGTCCCATCAGTGATTCGATCATCACTGTATCCATGTGGACATTTCTGATAACAGCTGATCCGAGGAACGGGCGGATCTTCGCGAGCTTCGGGTCGACCGAAAAGGAAATTCCTGACGGCTTCACTTCATACTTCGGCAAACCTGTTTCGATGCCGAGATATCCGCGGAGGGCACGGGCCGTACCTTCTGCACTGTACAGGTCAGGACGGTTCGGGAAGAACTGTACATCGGTCTGTTCCTCCTCTTCGCGTTCCACTTCAGAGCCCATCATCGGGAGATTGGCCCGAATCGTATTGATATCGGTGCCGGTCAGGCGTGTCAGGTATTCATTGTTGAGTTTTACAATCGGCATTTCAGACCCTCCTTACCGGACTTGAACGTATCCAGTCTATATCACTTTTGTATAACTGGCGCAGGTCTTTTAAACCCAGTCTGAGCATGGAAACCCGGGATACCCCGAGTCCCCAGGCGAGGACCGGACAGTCAATACCCCAGGGAGCGGTAACTTCCTTTCGGAAAATACCTGCTCCTCCAAGTTCGACCCAGCCGAGTCCGTCAACCCAGACTTCCGGTTCGACTGACGGTTCGGTGTAGGGGAAGTAGCCCGGACGGAATCTGACCTCCTCAAATCCCATTCTGCTGAAGAATTCCTTAAAAAATCCGAGCAGGTGACCGAAGTTGAGACCTTTGTCCATGACGATACCTTCCAGTTGCTCAAACTCGGGCAGGTGGGTCGGGTCGATCGTCTCACGACGGTATACCCGGGAAATCGAGAATGCCTTCAGTGGCGGGTTCGGGTTCTTTGCTAAGTATTGGATGGAAAGTGAGGTTGAATGAGTTCTAAGAACACATTTCTTTGCAACATCGTAACTCCATTCACCTCCCCAGCCGGTAGAACCCGTATTACCTCCAAACATATGGATATCGCGGATTTTCTCCCATCCTTCGGGGACAGGAAGCTCCTCTGCGAGGTGGAAGGTGTCCTGCATTTCACGTGCGGGATGATCCTGCGGTTGGTAGAGAGAGTCGAAGTTCCAAAACGAGTTCTGAACGATTGAACCGTAGAACTCGGTAAATCCCATCTCAAAGAGAATGTCACGGATTTCATCAAGAATCTGCTGGTTCGGGTGAACACGTCCGCCGTAGATTTTCTTCGGGAGTGTATCGACACTGTATTTCCGAAGCGGCAGGTTCTTCCATTCGCCTGAGAGAATCTGCTCGCGGGTGAGGTTGACAATCTCTTCTCTCAGGTCGAATCCCTCATTTGCGAGTTCAGCGCCTTCGGGCGTGATAGATATTTTCCAGGTGGTGTTTTCGGAAATCTGAACAAGTCCGCGTTTTACCAAATCATTACATGCCTGAGTTCCCGGTACCGGATGCTGAAGAGCTTTTTCATCATCACCAAGACCGATGTTCTCTTTGACATGAACGATACCCTCTTTTATGGCAACCCAGTTTTTCCTGCGAAGCCAGCCGATAGCAATCTTTGAAAGCGGGTTTTTGGTCAGTTCGCTCATCAGGACAGAACCATTGATGCTTGCAAGAATCTGACGTTCGGGAAGTCCCTCTTCAGCGTATTTCACTCCTTCCGGGGTGAGTTTCGCAATTTCGGTCACTTCTTTTTCAAGGGTCACAAGATTCTTTTCTGCACAGAGGTGTGCCCACTGGATGACCGATTCAACGGGGGCATCCATCTTTTCGGCGAGTGTTTCTGCCAGAACAGAGCCGGATTCACCAAGGGCGGCAAGCACCTTTTTTTCATTTATTGTAAGATCCATTCTATAACTCCACCATATGGGATACTTCGTCGCGTTTTTCTTTAAATTCTTTTAAGAATACCCGGACCCGCTCAAGTGTTTCCTTCTTGCACGTTCCGCACATCAGCTCGCCTGCTTTGCAGGATTCATACATCTTTGCAAGTTCCTTATCGTCTTCCTGCATGTGGAATCTGTTGAGCTGATAAATCGAGCATTTTTCCGGCTCTCCGCCGAGTTTTTTCTGTTCTTCAAGAGTCTGGCGGCCGCCTGTGAGGGCACCCATTATTTTCTTTTTGACGTCTTTTTCGGTGTCGTCGAACCAGACAAGGCTATCGGGGACCGAAGATGACATTTTGCCGCCCTGAAGTCCCTGAAGGAAGCTGTGATAGGTCGATGACGGCAGAATAAATCCGAATCCTCCGAACTCCTGCTCGATTGAACGGACGACTGCATCCACTTCGGGAACGGTGTGTCCGGCAGGAAGATCAATGTGCCCTTCGTATTTCTTCGAGCCTTTGAAGGATTGTGCGATTGCGTCGATTGCCTCGGGCGATGCCTTTTTCGCACGGATACTGATGTGGGTTCCGCGGTCTTCGACAAGGAACATACGAAGGGAATTGGTGACATCACGGGTTAGCCTGATGTGCGGGTCCTGGTCGATTCCGACCGGAACAATTGTCGGTGCTGCTCCGCCTACGAGTTGCGGATACAGGATGTCTCCGACCTGCATGGCAACGCTTATTGCGTGGGCTAGTTCGGTATCCGGTCCGAATCCGTAAATCGCCGAGAGATTGGAGAAGTTAATCTTCGTCGATGCTTCGAATGCGAGATCTTTCAAGGCATTATTTTTCCGCTGGGAGTATATCTCGCCTTTAAACCCGAGGGCATAGAGGCATTCCATGTACTCACGGGCATACTTATCGCAGGTGTCCCAGGAAAGCCCGCGGACTGCATGTGCTTCCCTGTCTGCTATAGAAATAAATCCGCGTCCGCCCTGACTGATGTGCCAGACAACTTCTTTCATCACCATCAGGTGACCGAAGTGAGGATGACCCGACGGCATGAATCCGGTTAGGACATGGAACGGTTTTTTAGTATTAATTGCATTGGATATTGCTTCATAACCACGGTGTCCTGCGACAATATCCCTTCTGATGAAGACAGGCTGGTCTTTCAGAATCTGTTTCTGGCCGGCAAACGGTTCGATGCCGAACTCTTCAAAGAGCCGGGTTATGTCAACTTTTGGAGCGCTTGACCAGGGGTTTATTTGTTCTGCCATATTTTTCACATTACATTTTCATTCTGGCGAATTCGACTTCGGTAATTTCGGTTCCGGAAATGGAAGCAAAGAGCATCTTCTTTTTGACACTGTGGGCGAGACGCACGGACCGGGATATGGCACTCATGGACATGAGTGTTCCAAAAGGTACGGCGTGGGCGAGCATCTCCGAGTGTTTCCCGCTTTCCGTGTACACACGGAAATGATGACCATATTTATATCCCGACCTGGGGAAAAATCCAAGATTTTTCAGATACCGGTAAAGAGTGAGTTTGTCCGGGAATTCCGAATCTGCCGAGGCTGCAAGGCTGATATATTCTTCAGCGGTCATGATTGGATCCGTTTCAAGGTGTCCGGTTTCCAGAAGCCATGCGGTTTCGAGCGGGGACAGGAAGAGTCTCACTCCGTCTAAGGATGTTCCAAGCCAGAGATTTTTCAGTTTCTCCGCGGTCCCATTTTCATCTTCGACTACGTATGATGGAATGCCTGCTATTTTTGCATGGATTCCTCTCGGGATTTCCTTTAGCTCGGCGGGATTTGGTGCGCCGATTCGCACTTCATAGTAAGTGAGTTCGTGTTCATCATCCAGGACCGCCATGATAAACTGTTTCCGCATGTTTGCCGAGGTGACTGCATCTCTGATGATGGCACCAAAGTCGACTAAATCTCTTTCAGAAAGCACACGCATCAGGTAACGGGACTGCCCTTTTCCGGGTCGGAGTCCACGCGGGAAGACACGGAAGTCCTGTGGTCCTGTGGTTACAACATATCCGCGTTCTCTTATATCACGGTAGACAACAAAGTTTCGTAAAAAGCCCGGTGTTTTGGCACATTCGGTAAGGAGTGTGTCAAACGAGAGTCCGGGTATTTCGATTTTTCCCCGTGCCATAAGGTAGAGTGCTTCTTTCGGATCGAGACGGAGTGTTCCTGATTTATCCGGTCGTCCGTAGCCGCTTTGCTCATAGAGGGGGAGGGCTTCAGAGGGAGCGATTACCTGGGTTCCGTCGAATTCTGCTTTCACGCAGGGTTATGGTTTGTTTTCTACTATCATT
>DATESH010000181.1:0-10127 GCA_035270965.1 Methanocorpusculum sp. | reverse complement strand
TACCTGACAGCGAAAATAGCTGCAATTACCGAGAAATCCGAGTCATTCAAAGAAGCAGCCGACCTGGTCGTTCCGTATGCCCCCGAGGAGATCGAGTTCTCTCTTTCCGACCTTGTATGCACACCTGAGCAGCTTTCCATTGTCAGAAAAGTGATGATCTCCCTTGAAAATCAGGAGTTCCTGAGAGACCACCGGATTTATGAACTGGGCAGGATTCTCCTCGTAGGTCCGCCGGGAACCGGCAAGACTTCATTTGCCCTTGCCCTTTCGCGATCGGTTCACATGCCGGTTCTTGAGGTTCGTCTTTCCATGATCACATCCCAGTATCTTGGTGAGACCTCGAAGAACATCGACCGGATCTTTGAACTTTCAAAGAAGATTGCCCCGTGCATTCTTTTCATTGACGAGTTCGATTACATCGCAAAGACCAGAATCTCTGATGATAACGGCACGATGAAGCGTGGTGTCAACACGCTCCTCAAATGTATCGACCATGTCAATCTGATTAAAGACAAGGTGCTTCTCATCGGCGCAACCAACCACGCAGGAATGCTTGACGAGGCTGCATGGCGCCGGTTCGATGAGGTCGTGACCTTCACGCTTCCGGACGTTAAGATGCGGGAAGCGATTCTGAATCACGTGGCATCGGGCATACCCTGCACGATTGATTTTTCCACGATTGCGGCACGGACGGAAGGATTTTCCGGCGCAGATCTTCGTATGATGCTCACCGAAGGAATTGTTTCGGCTCTTCTTGCAGGAAGAAAGGAACTCAATGAAGAGGACGTGAATGCCGGCATGGAACTTGTCAACCGGAGAAACGTTGTCCGGACCGGGTGCGCCTGAATGAAGATAACGGCTCTTGGGACGGGAGATGTCGTAGGCACGCCGAAGATTGGGTGCGACTGTCCGGTTTGCAGTGAAGCGAAGGCAACCGGAAAACAGCGTCTCAGGACGTCTCTCTTAATAGAGCACAAGGGCCGGCATCTTCTGATCGATACTGGCCCCGATCTCCGGTTCCAGCTTTTGGCAGCCGGTTCTCCGAGAATCGATGCCGTCATATGGACCCACGGGCACTATGATCATTTTATGGGATTCGGCGATTTCTACCGGGTCCAGCGGGAAACGATTTCCGTATACGGGGCGCCCGAGGTGCTGAAATACTGCGGCGGGATCTTCTCCTTCATTCGCCATGAGGAACATCCGGTTCTTCCGTTCCGGCCAACCGAAATCTGCGGGATGGAAGTGACCCTGTTCCCGGTGGTTCACGATACGCCGACGTATGGTATGAGAATTGTTGCCGACGGAAAGACGTTTGTATATTCGTGCGATACGCGTGCCGAACTTTCCGACGCATCCCTTGAACAGATGAGAGGAGCCGATCTTCTTCTGCTTGACGGTATTTTCATGCCGGGTGTGAATATTTCCAAGCACATGAATATAGAGGATGCCGAGAAGCTTGCAAAAAAGCTTGCTCCAAAAGAGTTCTGGTGTGTTCATATGAGCCACAAAATCCCCTGGGAGTATGAGCATGGTGCCCGGGACATGCAGACGTGGGAACTTTGAACACCATCCCTCTTTTTGTCTGCTGAAGATGCAGGTTACCTGCAGCCCGGATACACCTGCTGAAAAAATTGCGGACCCGCATCTGAATGGGTGTGCCTGTTATCCGATACCTTCCTGCCCCCTCCGGCAAGTTTATCTCACTGTGGGTATATTTAATAAATAGCGCTTTTAGCTGTTTCTACGGAAATAGCGTTTTATGAATTTGCAGCGTACCTTAATTTGAGGTTTCTCATGTCACAAGAACACCAGGACGTTAAAACAGGAACCACCACAGTTGGTATTGTATTTGACAGAGGAGTAATCCTTGCCACCGAAAGGCGTGCAACGATGGGTAACATGATTGCCAGCAAAAAGGCAAAGAAAGTTCACTCTATCACCGACCGGATTGGTATGACAATCGCCGGTGGTGTTGGTGACGCCCAGCAGCTTGTCAGAATTATCAATGTCGAGTGTAACCTTTACCAGATTCGCAGAGGTCAGGATATCAGTGTCGGTGCAGCCGCCACGATTCTTTCCAATTATCTGAACCAGAACCGCTTTACACCATACTATGTCCAGCTCATTGTCGGCGGCGTTGACAACGGCGGACCTTCGGTCTATTCAGTCGATGCTGCCGGTGGAGCGACTCTTGAAGAGAACTTCGTATCCACGGGTTCCGGGTCCCCCATGGCTTATGGTGTCTTAGAAGACCGCTTTAAACCGCACATGGATGAAAATGAGGCAATAGAACTTGCCGTTCGTGCCCTTCGCTCTGCTATGCTCCGTGACTCTGCGTCCGGAGAAGGATATAATGTGGTGATAATAACACCGGAGAAGTTTGAATATCTCCCGGAGGATAAAATAGCCGGATTCCTCCCCCCGGCAATAACATAATCATACTTTTTTTAGGAAACGAATTTTATGCAGGTTGAAGACAGACTTAAAGAACTCAAAGAAACTATTATCAAAAAAGTTCCGCGCGGAGTTACAGTAACGGATGTCGAATTTGAAGGACCCGAGATGGTCATTTACACTGACGACCCGAAACTGTTCGCCGAAGACCATGATTTAATCAAGACTCTCGCCCGCGATTTACGCAAACGCATCGTTGTCCGCCCGAATATTCTGGGCGATACCGAAGAGGCGTATGATATGATTAAGACGGTAGTGCCGGAATCCGCTGGAATTACAGATATTTTCTTTGATACCGATACGGGTGAGGTCTTAATCGAGGCGGAGAAACCGGGAATTGTTATCGGCAAGAACGGGTCGACTCTTCGTGATATCACGATGAAGACCGGGTGGACACCGAAGGCTGCCCGGACACCGCCGATTCCGTCCGTGACAATCAAACAGGTCCGTCAGTATCTGCGTGAATCCCGTGACGAGAGAAAGGAGTTCCTCCGCAGGTGCGGCAAACGGATTCACCGTGATTCCATCTATACAGGACGCGATCACGACCAGTGGCTCCGTATGACCACTCTCGGCTGCTGCCGGCAGGTTGGTCGTGCGGCATTCCTTCTTTCCACGCCGGAAAGCAAGGTCCTGATTGATTGCGGGGACTCCCCGGGCGCTACCGGGTCTGCCTCATCTCCGTATCTGAACGTGCCGGAGATTTATCCGTTCACGAATCTGGACGCGGTCGTTTTGACCCATGCCCACCTGGACCACTCGGCATATATCCCGCTTCTGTTCAGATACGGGTATGACGGTCCGGTATATGCGACGCCGGCAACCCGTGATCTCGCGACGATGCTTCAGCTGGATTATCTTGATGTCAATAACAAGGAAGACCGTACTCCCCCATACTCCTCGAATGAGATCCGTGAGTTTGTAAAGCACACGATTGCCCTTGGCTACGGGGACGTCACGGATATCGCTCCGGACATGAAGCTGACTCTGCACAATGCGGGTCATATTCTCGGCTCGGCGATTGCCCATTTCAATGTGGGGAACGGAGTTTACAACATCGCCTTTACGGGTGATCTGTTCTATGGAAAGAGCCGGCTGTTTAATCCTGCGGTTTCCCAGTTTCCGAGGCTTGAAGCTCTTGTTATGGAGAGTACATATGGTGGTTCCGAGGACTTCTCCCCGTCAAGGGTCGAGGCTGAAGAGCGGCTGTATGAAGTCATCAATGCAACACTTGCCCGTGGCGGCAAAGTTCTGATTCCTGCGTTTGCGGTCGGACGTTCCCAGGAACTGATGCTCGCACTTGAGGAGGGTATCAGAACCAACCGTATTCCAAAGTGCAAGGTCTACCTTGACGGTATGATTAAGGAAGCCACTGCCATGCACACGGCTTATCCCGAGTATCTGAATACCGATCTTCGTAATCTTATCTTCCGTGATAACTACAATCCGTTCCTTGCCGAGTGTTTCGAGCAGGTGGATTCCTATGATAAACGCCAGGCTGTCATCTTCTCCGAAGATCCCTGTGTGATTATTTCCACGAGCGGTATGCTGAACGGCGGTCCGGTTATTGAATACCTGAGCAATCTTGCGGATTCGCCGAAAAACGTGCTCATATTTGTGGGATATCAGGCAGAAGGAACCTACGGACGCCGTATCCAGAAAGGATGGCGTGAAGTGCCTATTGGAAAACGCGGCACGATTGTCATTAATATGGAGATTCAGACGGTGGAAGGTTTCTCAGGACATGCGGACAGAAGACAGCTGATGAATTACGTTCAGTATCTTCAGCCGAAGCCGGAACGTGTGTTTACCATCCATGGTGAAGAGTCCAAGACAATCGATCTCGCCAGTTCGATTTATAAAAAATTCCATATTCAGACTGTGGCCCCGCAGAATCTCGAGACATACAGACTGTTCTGATTCCGGATTAATCCTGGAATCTCTTAACTTTTTTTAATGATATTTGCTTTCGTGCCTGCACGTTATCAGATGTACACCGACCCGGATATACTCCGGTCTTCCCGCGAATATCAGAACGGATAGTCAAAGTATAACGTTTGAATTCCCGGGAGAAAGACACTCAACAGAGAAAAAAGGGATTGGACCGTCTGTTTTCACTTTGCGTGAGATAAATCAGGGGACAGATACACAAGTCTATTATAGATTGGGCACTGAAAAACCTATAATTAATTTATGGGACAGATGTGAAAAATGGATACCCGCATGAAATTTTTGGAACATGAACTTGCCGAGCAGGAACGCGGACTTGCAGGTAAGCAGGAAACTGCACCGGTTGTGCCGGAAAGATCAGAAGATATTGAACTGCTTGAACGAAAAGTCAAGGAACTTGAGGCCATGATTAAAGGACTTACCGAGGAGATGCTCGATCTCAAGTCGGTGACCCGGAAAATCAATGCCCAGATGGAAAAACTCGGAGGAAGTTCCGTCAAAAGTCATCCGGAGACCTCCCGTTTCGGTGTTCGGAGGGGCGAAGTCGTTGCCGAACCAATAGCTGAACCAGTTCCGACCCCGATCTCCGAAGTCGCATCACGCATCATGCCGTCAGGCAGACGTCCGGGTTTTGAAACCCCCGCACCCCGTGTGAGCCGCCCTGTCCAGGCATCAGCTCCCGAATCCAAACCTGCGGCACCTCAGGTTACCGAAGTGCCGGTTGAAAAACTCAAACCCGGAGAGTTTGAATATATCATGCAGCCGGATGGAAGCATCCTGAAACAGAAGAAGACACCCAACCGGAATGTTATCATCGCAGGGACGGGGTATAATCCGGGGCATACCTCCCATTCTTCATCCATTCGTGCAGATTCATCTGCCGTAATCGAAGCAAGTGAAGATGATACCGTCACGATAGAAAACAAACGATAACGGAGCCCATGCGTGCACATTGTCCAGGTTGATATAGACAACTTCAAGTCTTTTTCCCGAAAGACAAAAATTCCTTTTTATGAAGGGTTCACCGTCATCTCCGGGCCGAACGGCTCGGGAAAAAGTAATATCATCGACTCTATCCTTTTTGTTTTGTCCCTGTCCACCTCACGAAATCTTCGTGCAGAAAAACTCACTGATTTTATCAATAACAAGTCCGGTAAAAATACTGCGGAGGTCACTCTCACCTTTTCGGATGAAACCAAGATCCGCCGGAGAATCAAACGTACCCAAAACGGGTATTACAGTTATCACTACCTGAACGAAAGGGTCTGCTCCCAGGCGGAAATTCTGGATTACCTCGCAAAATGCGGCATCAAACCCCATGGATACAATGTCGTCATGCAGGGGGATATATCCCGGATTATGGATATGAGCGATCTGGAACGCAGGCGTATCATCGATGAAATAGCCGGCGTTGCCGAGTTCGATGAGAAAAAAGACCAGGCTTTAGTCGAACTTGAACAGGTCCGGGCAAGCATTGACCGTGAGGAAATTCTTCTTGCCTCGTATGCGAAGCAGCTTGAAGAGCTTGCGGCATCCCGTGAGGATGCAGTGAAATATAAGAAGCTGCAGACGGAACTCGATTATCTTAATGCCGCGAAACAGGTCGCCCGGCTTCACGCTCTCGAACGTGAACTCGGTCTGATCGCCCATTCAAAATCCGAGCAGGTAGAGAAACGGACCCGTATCAGAAACGACATCGCCCTCGAAGAAAACGAGAAGAACGCACGTCTTGAGGAAGTCCGCGAGATAGATCGGAAGATCAGCGATAAACAGGGTCCCGCGTATATGCGGATTATCGGCGGGATCGAGACTGAAAAAGGCAACATCAGGGTCGCAGAGGAGACTATCTCCCGCCGGAAGAAGGAGAAGGACAGTAATCTATCCGAGATGAACACGCTGTATCTCGACCTCCAGAAAAATCAGAATACCCTTAACGATAAAATCCGGGAAGCCAGGACTCTGCAGATCGACAAAGCCAATCTCGCGATGGAACTTGAAGAACAGAAGAAAACTCTTGAGCAGGCGAAGGAGCTTGTCAGCAGACGGAGTTCTGATTCTAAAGGTGCGCAGGCAGAACTGGTCGATCTGATGAGGCAGGTCGAGGCGAAGAAGGAAGGGCGGGGTGCGATTGTCGTTCAGAGGGATGGGATTATAGAGCGGAGCCGGGTTCGTGCGCAGGAACTCGGAAAAATGCAGCGTAATCAGAGTTCGCTGACAGAGGAACGTGCCGAGAAGCAGACGGAGATTGACCGGCTCGAAAAGGATCTCGAGGATGCCCGGAAGAATAAAACCATCCTCGACAAGCAGATCGGAGAGACTGAACGGGCGATGCTGAGTGCAAGAAAGGCACTCGAACCGCTCAGAGAAGAGATTTCCCGGCTGACGAAAAAGCAGATGCAGATAGAGGCCCAGCAGCAGGCATCCGGTGCGTCGGACAGGACCATTTCTGCGATTCTCGGCATGGACGGGGTGTTCGGCACTGTTTCGAATCTGGGTAAAGTGATTGATTCCTCATATGCCACTGCCCTGAATATCGCCGCAGGCGGCAGACTCAATAACGTTGTTGTCGATACGGATCAGACCGCGGCAGAGGTAATCGGTTATCTGAAGCAGGAAAGGCTGGGTCGTCTCACGCTTCTTCCGCTGAATAAGATGAAACTTCAGCCTCCTCTTCCACCGGTTGCCGGAAACGGCGTGGTGGATTATGCCATCAATCTGATCGATTTCGATTCCGAATATCGTGATGCCTTCAATCTGGTTTTTGGTCAGACGGTGGTCGTGGAAACACTTGATGCCGCCCGTCGTCTGATGGGAAAATACCGGATGGTGACTCTGGAGGGCGAGCTGCTCGAAAGAGGCGGGGCGATGACCGGTGGATTTACCCGGAAGGATATCCGTGGTTTCGGGGTGGCCGTGGGTCGGGAGTCTGCAGATATTTCTGCGAAACTCATTGATCTGCGGAATGATGAGTCTGATCTTGTTGCGGCCGAAGCCCGTCACCGGTCGGTTTCCGAGGGTCTTCGTGCGGAACGAAATGAGCATGACTCATCGATTACCCAGATCGGACTGAAGATTAAAGACTGTAACCGGATACTTGACAAGATTGCTCAGGATGAGGTTGAGGCAGCCCGTCTTCTGGAAGAGACGGAACGCGATAAGAAGGAGAATGCGAATCAGGTAGCTGAACTGGAGACCCGCGTGGATGCTCTTTCGGATGAAATAGATGTTCTCAATAAGCGGGTGAATGAACTCAGATCCGTGCTGAACGAGGATGAGTTCAATCTGCTTACCGATAAGCTGCAGAAGGCCCAGTCGGGTTATAATGATGCATATCGCCGGTATGAGAATAAGGTGAGCGACCTTTCGGGTCTGAATCTCGAGCGTCAGCATTTCAAGCAGAATGTGGAGCAGAAAACCCGGGAACGTGCGGCTCTTGAGGTTAAGAATGCCTCTATCGATGCGGAGATTGCCGAGTGCTATAAGGCGATCGATACCGCCAACCTGGCGATTTCCGGATTTAAGGATGAGATGAAGGCGTTTGCCGGGGAGATCGAAGAGCTGACGGGTGAGCGGATTAAAGTTCAGCGTATGGCTGATGAAGCCCGGACGAGAATTGTGACTCTTCAGGGTGATGAGGAGCGGTGTAATGTGCAGATTACGGCGTTCGATGAAAAATCCGCGTCTCTTGCTCTGGAAATGTCCGGTATCAAAGGGTCAGTCAGTGAGGAGGTTGCCTGCGAGCTTTCGATGGATGAGATTCTTGACAGAATCGCCACGACCGAGCGGTCCGTCAGAAGGCTCGGGAATGTGAATATGCTTGCAATCGAGCAGTATGATGATGTCCAGAAGAGGTCTATCGAGAGGACGGATAAGAAGAACACTCTTTCCCGTGAACGCCAGGCCCTTCTTGATAAGATCGAGAGTTTCAAGCAGATGAAACTTGACGCATTTATGGGAGCTTACACATCTATCGATAAGCATTTCCAGGAGATTTATAAGCGGCTGAATGATGGGATGGGTCGTCTTGTTCTGGATAATTCGGAGGATCCGTTCCTGGGGGGTGTAACGTTCGAGGTTTCGCCGCGCGGGAAGGAGGTCACCCGGCTGAATCTGATGTCCGGCGGCGAGAAGTCGTTTACGACGCTTTCGTTTATTTTTGCCCTTCAGCAGTTTATGCCGGCTCCGTTCTACGCGCTTGATGAAGTCGATTCCAATCTGGACGGGGTGAATGTGGAGCGTTTGTCCCAGATGGTTCGTGAGATCTGCGCGGACAGTCAGTTCGTTATTGTGTCGCACAGAAAGCCGATGATCGAGGCGGCGGACCGGATGGTCGGCGTGACCCTGCGTCTGAGTGATAAGAGTACACTTGTGACTGGTGTGAAGATGAATGACTGAGGATCTGCCGGAAGAGAAACTCGAAGAACCGATTGAGATTCTTTGTCAGTTGGCGAAGAATGGGGAGATTGATCCCTGGAATATTGATATTGTCGAGGTTACGGAACGATTTCTGAACGAACTGGAACGCAGGAGTCAGCTTGATCTGAGGATTTCGGGGCGGACGATTTTTTATGCGTCGGTTTTGCTTCGGATGAAGTCGGAGTCGATGAATGAGCCGGAGCCCGAAGAGGAGTTGGATGATGGTGATTTCGGCGCGGGTGATTCGTTTGGTGAGGATGATGTTGTTTCGGAGAGGGCGCTTGGGCCGATCGAACTTCTCGAGCGGGAGATTGACCGCAGGCTTAAGCGGAAGGATGCGCGAAAGCGTCCGGTCACGCTCTATGAACTGATTAAAGAGCTGAAGCTTGCCGAAAAAGCGGAACGCAGGCGGCAGAGGCGGCGTAAATTTATCGATAATGAGGATGAGCTGTTTGCTGAGCCGGATGCAGAAGAGGTCGTGGGGATTGCGCATGATGAGGATTACGAGCACATGGCCGGGAAGATTTATGCGGTTGTGTGTGCGCATCCCGATGCGCGTGACCCCGGGGTTTCACTGTATGAACTGGTAAAAATACTCCACTGGCCGTTGTATTTTGTGTATCTTCCCTGTCTGTTTCTGGTGCAGGATGGACTGGTCGATCTTGAGCAGGATGAGTTTTTCGGCGATTTGTGGGTGGTGATGTATGATGGTTGTGCAGAGAAGGTCGAAAAAGCAGCATAATTTCTGGTGGATTGTTCTCTCAGTTTTGCTTGCGGTTTGTGTGGCGGGAATATTGTTTATTTCCCTGTCCGGTCTGTTATCAATTCTGAATTTATGATTCAGTACCGGCGGGTTTATATGTGATTTACTCCAATCTAGTTACCTCGCAAGGCACATGACTGACTGCCTGATTCCGCAGGGAAACAGGGCGTTTTTCATGTATGCCTTATACCGGGCAAAACTCCGGAAGACCCGCAGAAATGTGGATTTTCCGGGGTCCTGTAACGATGATTCGGAGGGTTTATAACAAAGCCCGCCTAACATTGTTACCTCGAAAGTCAGCCAAACTGACCCTGGGGAACTCCTGTAAAAAGGGAGTTTTCCCCAAGGGATTCAGTTCGAAGACTATATAAGCATTCATTGTGAATATAGTAAGGCTGTTTAAGTGGAGGACAAAACGCAAATCAGCCGGATTTAGTCCGGTGTGATTGTTGGTCCTGACGTTGGTATTGTGGCGATGCGGACATTCATTGAAATGACCGCTGATTCCTTTCATACATTTGTGTTTTTGTGATTATATCGA
>DATESH010000180.1:0-4651 GCA_035270965.1 Methanocorpusculum sp. | reverse complement strand
ATGTGCTTTAACACATTACCATTACGACAATAAATATGTTATTAATTTATGAATATCCCTGAAGAGCCGGAACATCCTTTCCTTCAGCATGGTGATCAGCGGAAATTTCCCCAAACTTAGCTTCGTAATCAGTCACACTCTTTTGCAGGGCAGAAAGCAGTTTCTTCGCATGTATCGGACTAATTGCAACAATTGCCTTGGCCTTTGCCTGATTTGCCATCGGAATCTGATGCAGGAACATCATCGTAAACTCATCATCCTTAAATGCAATCTGAATCATATTGCTGTAAACCGGATCAAGGATCTGGGGAATCTGGATATTGATTTCGTTACTCGCCATAATTATTAATAGTGTCCTGACCGAACTTATGCTTAATGGAGTCAATATGCACGACGAAAAAATATCTGTCACAGACCTGGTTAAAGCTGCTACCTGTCCTATGCAGCTATACCTTGCAAAATCCGCCGACCATGAATTTACCGAACCAGTTTCCTACACTGTCGCAAAACTAGTCTCCTATCACCTTGGAGAAACCCTCTTTACCGACGAAATCTGGGAGGAACTTGAAGCTATTCTCCCGGGAAATGACGAGGCGAAACGAATTCTCGTACAGATGCTCGCCGCCTGCAGCAAAGTTACCTGGCGTCACGCTGACCAGTATGAAGTCCCTGTTATCTCGAAAAAATACGGCATTTCCGGTAGAATCGACCGTTTCTTTGATGACAGTTTTTCCATCGTAAAAAGCGGCGCCGCACCTGTTCACGGAGTCTATTTCTCTGACAGGCTTCGAGCTGTCTGCTACTCAATCTGCCTCGAAGAAATGTACGGCAAACCCTTCTACGGACGCATAGAATATCTGGGTTCAGGCACCATACGGAGCGTCGTCGTCCAGCCGCAGGACATACGAACATTTTTGCTGGCGCTCCGTCTGGCAGAAAAAGCAGTCAGAGGAGAAATCCCGAAAGTCATCCGTGGTCAGCAGTGTCTTAGATGCAGATTTGCGGGAACCTGCTCCGCGATAGAAAAACCAAAATCCCTTTTTTCCAGAATGAAGCCCAAGACATAATTTAGATATACAGAAAACCGATACTAATACATCAAATGACCTTTGAACTCTCTGAAGATATTCTGGAAGCAATTCTCAATACCGGAAAAGAGACTGTAAAGATCTCTTCTCTGGAAAATCTGGTGTCCAGCGATACGGGCGGGTTTGGAAAAGCGGTTACCTGTCTTGTAGAAAAAGGATACCTGAACGAGTCCGCACAAGGAGTCTCGCTCACGGAAAAGGGAACAAAAAAAGCAGCCCAGGTCGCGCGGAAACATGCGGTTCTGACAAGTTTTTTAACAGAAGTTCTCGGGAGCGAACCGGACAATGCCTCAAAGGAGGCATGCCTTATGGAGCACACCATCTCAAGCGAGACAATTGAAAAACTCGACACCTTCCTTGAAAAAAGAGGTCCCGGCGGGCGTAAAGGCGGATATGGGCGACCATGGGGACGCAGGTCAGCCAATTCCGAGACAATCCAAAAAAAAGAGCATGAAGGACATGTCGAACTCACGAGAAAGAATCCCATCGTATCACTTTCCGAATGTCCGGAAGGCTCGCTTCTTCACGTTTCGATGATAAGATGCTTCGCAAAACACAGCCGCCTTATTGATTTAGGCGTCATTCCCGGAGAACTCATCACACTCCGGCGCAAACTGGACAATAATGCTGTTGTAATCACGGTTAAAGGGTGTGACATCGCCTTAAGTCCGGAGATTGCGGAAAACATTATGGTCGAGCGGTGTAATACCACATGAGAAAGGCAGTTCTGGTAGGGAATCCGAGTGTCGGAAAATCCCTCATCTTTAATCACCTGACAGGCCTCGGTGTCGAAGTAAGCAATTATCCGGGAACGACCGTCGGACTTATGTCCGGCATCGTCCGTTACGGCGAAGCAGAGTTCTCAATCACTGACCTTCCGGGAATTTACTCAATTTCGGGAAAATCCGCAGAGGAACAACTCATCAGAGAGTATCTGGTTACCGGCGATGCAGATTTAATCGTAGCTGTTCTGGATGCAAAACATCTGGAGCGGAACCTCTACCTTCTTCTGCAGATTGCCGAACTCAGAAAACCATTAGTCGTCATCCTCAACATGATGGACGATGCAAAATCAGCTGGAAAAATTATTGACGGCGCGGCTCTTTCTGCAAAGTTTGGTGTTCCGGTCATAGAGACCATTGCGACCGAGGGAAAAAATCTGGAAAAAATAGCAGAATATGTCCTCTCCGAGGATTTACCCATCCCGAAGATCGTCCCGCGCTATGATCACCACATCGAGGCCGCATCAAAGAGTCTGCAGAAATATCATACTATTTCCGAAGCAGAAGCTCTGTTTGCACTGGAAAACGTAACGCTCAGCACGCTCTCCCCCGACATTATGGAAAGTGCCTTGGTCATCGCAGCCGAAATCGAAAAACGGCATATGATGTCACCGCAGCAGATTATCGGGGCAAACCGGCACAACACGGCAAAAGCGATCACCGAAGAAGTTACGAGTATCGCCCCGGTGAAAAAACGGCGCAATTTAGACTCACTTCTGACAAAAAGTTTCCCCGGAATCCCCATTTTGATTCTGACGATGATCGGGATTCTGGCAATCGTATTTATTGTCGGCGGATTTCTTGAAGAAACTATTGTCGAGTTGATGACTATCTATATCTCACAGCCGTTCCACGCCCTGGGTCTGGATCCGCTCCTCGATACGGTTGGCGGCGCCGTAATCCTCGCAATCATGTCTGGTCTCGGGATTGCATTCCCCTATGTATTTTTGTTCTATATTTTCATCTCGATTCTGGAAGACACCGGGTATCTGACCAGAGCTGCATTTCTTGCCGACCGCGGGATGCATCATCTCGGACTCCATGGTCAGGGCTTGATCCCACTCGTTCTTTCATTCGGGTGCAGTGTCCCGGCAATTATGAGCACACGCCTTCTTCCCACACGGCGGGAGCGGGTTATTGCGTCAATATTGGTAACAATGCTCCCTTGTTCCGCGAGAACCGTGGTTATTTCCGGCATCGTTGCATCCTTCGTCGGATTTGGCGCCGCATTTTCCATATACGGTATTATCTTCATACTGGTGTTTACTATCGGGGTTGTCCTGTCGAAGATTACTCCCGGCGAACAATACGGAATGATTCTTGAGATGGCGGAACTCCGGAAACCCATCCCGAAATATGTGTTCAGAAAAGCCTGGATGAGGGTGAGGGAATTTTTGTACATTGCGATGCCGCTTCTCCTGATAAGCAGTGTGGTTCTCGGATTCCTCGAGTACTTCGGTTTTGTGGCGATGTTTGAATCATTCATCAACCCGATTTCCTACGCAGTCCTTGGCCTCCCGGGTTTTGCATTCACGGCTCTGCTCTTTGGAATTCTCAGGAAAGAAATGGCTTTCGAAACCCTCGCAATTATGGGGGGAACAGCGGATCTCGCCGCAATTCTTACCAGCGGGCAGCTTTATATTTTTGCACTGGTGTGCGTTCTGTTCGTACCATGTATCTCAACAATAGCCATCCTGATGAAAGAGATCGGGATTAAAGCGGCGGCAGGCATCACCGTGTTTACACTAACGCTTGGTATTTCCATCGGAGCATTATGTAATTTTATTTTTATGCTTTTGTAATCTCTCTCAAAAAACTAAACATCCTTTACAGCTAACAGATAGATAACAATGCTGACATTTATAGGGCTCGGCCTTTTTGACGAATATGATGTATCGATCCGGGGAATGAACACCATCAAATCCGCAGACACGGTTTTTCTGGAGATGTACACTTCGATGCTGACCGGTTCCTCAATCGAACGGCTTGAAGAGTTCTACGGCAAAAAAATCACGCCTCTTTACCGGGATGATGTGGAGATTCATGCAGACAAAATCCTCGACGCCGCCAAATCCGGAAACGCTGTTTTCCTTACGGCGGGAGATTCAATGGTTGCGACGACCCATTCAGATCTTCGGATAAGGGCTGCCGACAGAAACATCCCGACAAAAATCATCCACGGCTCCTCGATTACAACCGCGGTCTGCGGACTTTCCGGTCTGCAGAACTACCGGTTCGGTAAGTCCGTCTCCGTTCCGTTCCCGTACGGAAAATGGTTCCCGATGACCCCTATCGAGGTCATCTCGACAAATCAAAAAGAAAATCTGCACACGCTTGTATTCCTCGATATTCAGAAGGACAAGGAACGGTTTATGAAGATTTCCGAGGCGGTGGATCTCCTGGAAGAGCAGGCACGTCGTGCCGGGGAGGAAATTCCCCTGTATGTAGGAATCGCACGGGCAGGATCTCCGGAACCTGTGGTTCATGCAGGAAATGGAGAGGAGATGAAGACGTTTAATTTCGGATCTCCCCTTCATATCTTAATTGTGCCCGCGATACTCCACGATATCGAGAAGGAGTATCTTCAGAGGTTTGCCGGGTTATGCTAATCGATGCATTCGGGAAATGTTTCGTAAAGGACTCATCTTCCGCAAAGGCAGGGGTTCCCAAAGACACGGCTCTGGGGAAAACCGCAGATGAAATCTCCGAGATGGTTTCCTGTTACGCATCGGATGGCGGAGTCTTTTACAAACAGGGAGACCTTGTCAATGCGGCAGCTTC
>DATESH010000179.1:0-12160 GCA_035270965.1 Methanocorpusculum sp. | reverse complement strand
GTCGAGCTGAACAGCAAAAAGCATGACCAGGACATTACCCACTGTCATACTCTGGGTCCCGGGGCGGTCTGGTCCATGCTGCGGGCAAAGCATATCAAGATCATCACCGCCCACTCGACTCCGAGCCTCAACATCAATAATCTCGCCGGTGCCTCGCTCATCAATAAAATCTACAAGCCGATGTACGGCAGATATGACCATATCATCACAATAACGCAGGACAACGAGCGGGAGATAAAGGAAATGCTGCCCGACATGCCGACGACCCGTATCCCGAGCAGTGTTAACATGGATAAATTCAAGCCTGACCCGGAAAAGCGCAGGATATTCCGGGAAACCTTCGGATTCACGGATGACGACAAGGTCATCCTTCAGGTCGCCCAGCAGACCCCGAGAAAAGGAATCTATGATTTCCTTGACCTTGCTGATGCTTTGCCTGACTACAAATTCATGTGGGTCGGCGGGTTCCCGTACGGGCCTATCTCAGCCAATAAAAAGGCGGTCGAAGAGCGGAAGAAAAAAGCCGGCGACAATGTCATCTTCCCGGGATTCGTGCCGGATATCACCGGAGTTTATGCCGGAGCAGATGCCTTTTTATTCCCGTCCTACGGGGATCTGATGTCAATCTCGATTATGGAAGCACTTGCAAGCGGGCTTCCGGTCATCTCCCGTGAACTGTCAGAGTATCGTGAATTGTTCCCGGGAATCGCCGGGTTCTTCACCAAAACCGAAGAGATCGCCCCCCTGCTCGCAGACGATGCGATGCTCAGGAATGCCGCGTCCCATGCCCGTGCCTCGATTGAGCAATACAATATGTATAAAGTTGCAAAGATGCACGCAGATTTATATGCGGAGTTATTAGCATGATTTCAGTTGTAGTCCCATCATTTAATGAAGAGTCTGGCATTGAGCCATTCCTGAAAAGTCTCTGTGACCAGACGCTCCCAAGAGATCAGTATGAAATCATCGTGGTCGACGGTAACTCTAAAGACAAAACCCGTGAGATTGCGGAGAAATATGCTGACAAAGTCTTCATCCAGACAAGCAAAAAGGTCGGCGGCGCCAGAAACGACGGTGTGATGGCAAGCAAATATGATTTAATTGTCACGACCGATGCAGACTGCTTCCTTCCCCGCGGGTGGCTCGAGACAATCGTCAGGGACTTTGAGAAATATCCTGAAGCATCTACGATTTATGGTCCGATATATCCGCTTGAGTCAGGATTCAAGCACAAGTTCGAGGTTTTCCTCTACAACCTCGTTGTCAGATTCGGGGCATGGAACGGCGTTTTTTATGCGACGCTTGGAGCGAATACGGCGTTTCGGAAGAATCTGTTTATCGAGGCCGGGATGTACAAGGTCTGCGATGCAGGAGACGACTGGGAACTGCCGAAACGGATGAAGAATTACGGGCGTGTTGTTCTCGATATGAAGATGATCATTGGATTTTCGATGCGAAGATACATCAACTTCGGTCTGTTCCGCTCGGCGTTCCAGTGGTTCTATGTTGTCGCGAAAGGCGGATTCTCGGACAAACACCAGTATATGGGTAAGGATTATACGAAGAAATAATGGTCAAAGTTCATCTCCCCGATGGTCAGGTTGCGACGACCCATGCCGGTACAATCGAAGAGATTCTTCTCTGTCTGAATCTGAATCCCTATGAGATTCTTATTACGCGGGATAATGAACTGCTTCTCGCGGACGATTTCGTGAACGAAAACGATGAGATTCATGCCACGTCGATTGTTCACGGTGGTTAAGCCATGGCCCAGTGTGATATATGTGGGAGTAAAGCGGTCTACTTCGATTCTGTATCGAAGGTAAAGTTATGCGGTCCGCATTTTTCCGCATGGTATGAAAAGGGCGTGGCGTCCGCCATAGAAAAATATCATATGATATGTCCCGGGGACAAAATAGCGGTGGGTCTTTCGGGTGGAAAGGACTCGACGGTTCTTTTGACGGTTCTCGCAAAAATGAATCCCGATGCCGAGTTTATTCCGATTACGGTGGATGAGGGGATTGCAGAGTATCGGGATGATACGATTCTGGCCGCGACCCGGCTGTGTGAAAAGCTTGGTCTTGCAGATAAACTCATCTCTTTTACGGATATCTGCGGGAAGACGCTGGATGAACTGCTGGAAAAATCCCCTGAGCAGGCATGTTCGGTGTGCGGGACACTGCGCCGCCGTGCCCTGAATCTGGCGGCAAGGGAGGCGGGTGCGGATAAAATCGCCACAGGTCACTGTCTGGATGATGAGGCACAGTCGGTCCTGATGAATTATCTGAGAGGCGATGTCACCCGGGTGATGGAAAGCTTTCAGACTGATTCTGATAAGCTGTTTCTTCCACGAATCAAGCCGTTATGTCGTCAGACTGAGCGGGCAACGGTTGCCTATGGTCTGGTGAACCATTTGCTCACTGATTTGCCTGAGTGTCCTTACACGAGATATGCTCTGCGTGCGGGTGTCCGGAGCGGGCTGGGGATACTTGAATACCGAAAGCCGGGCACGATGATTAATATTGTGAGCGGTCAGGAGAAGCTTCTGGCGAAGCTCGGTCCGCGGGAGGGGGCGGTGACCAGGATGGGACGGTGCGAGGTGTGCGGGGAGCCGACGAGTCATCGATTGTGTGCGGCGTGTGCTTTGCTTGAGAAACTGAACTAAGCGGGGTGAGCCGATAGGCTCGCCCCGCTTCAGCTAAGGTCGGCCGCTTCGCTTCGCTCGCGTCCAACCCGCATGCGCAAGTCTATCGACTTGCTTGGCTGAGGTCGTCGACTTCGTCGCCAACCCGCCAATCAAAATTGATCCCCGAATGGTCAAACCAGACTTGAAACACCTATTTGCGGCTGGTTTGGGAAATACATCAGCCTGCAGCCGAATTCATCCCAAAACGGCCATGCAGATCAGCATAATCCCCATATCCCTCATCTATCTCCTTTCCTGACCCCGGAATCAAAAAAGATATCCCGTTCCTCCGCCCCTGTCCCCCTTTTCGTGCATTCAGTTGTTTTCCGTGGATTCCGTGTGGGGACTGGGGAGGGTATGATATGCAAACACCCTCTCTCATCTTTTTTAATTTCCGTGTTTCTGTGTGATTTGCGGGTTGGACGCTGACAGCGGACGACCTTAGCCGAGCAAATCTTTGATTTGCGGATTTCCGTGCATTCCGTGTGATGGGTATGGGGGACGCGGAAAGCTGACGAACTTAGCCGAGGCGGGCTGCCCCTAAGGGCGACCTCAGCCGACCAAGTCGATAGACTTGCGACCAAACAGAAGGTTTGCGTGGTGGACGCGGAAAGCTGATGAAAAAACCGCATTTGCAAATCAAAGACTTGGTCGCAAACATTCTGTTTGGTCGCAAGGCAAAGCCTTGATCGCAAGAACGGACTTGAAACACCTATTTGCGAGTGGAACTCCCTATATTTTTCACACACATTCCCGGAGCGAAGGCTGGGAAAAGAACCCGCAGCGGGTGTATTTACCTTTATCCCCGCTAATTCCGGTCAAATGACCGATATATCGGTTGGAAAAAAGTATCTATGTAGATAGATGGATGAATAAAAAAAAGCTGGAGGGATAATGGACGGATCTGTTTTCGAGACCGGACACTTCCCTTAGTATTATCTGATTCCCCTATCCCACAAACTCCCATGCAGAAACGGGATAACCTCATACTGTTTGTCTACAAGGTAGGATTTGGGCAGCAATCCTGTAAACCGGTTATTTCGCCGGTTCGCGGGTGTTTCATCTCATCCACCCGCCCGGTCAATTACTAAATTTACACAAATTAGTAATTGATTAGTAATTGCTTCGTAATGCAAAGTTCATCCTGCATTCTCCAGCCAGTCATCACGAACTTGATAGAAAAATGCCTTGCCTTTTTTTCTCACGCCCAGATATCCGGAATCTGCCAGATGCATAAGATCCGTCCTTGCCGTCTGATACGTCACCGAAAACCGGTCTGCGATCTCCCTGATGCCAAACTCTTCTGTCTTATACTCGAACATATATGAAAGAATGGCAGCCTGCCTTTTGGTCACATCCGGCAGTGCAGAAATCGTTTTTTCTGCAGTGCTCTTCCGGCTATTCTCCAGCTTCAGGTGATCGATCAACGCTTTCCTTGCCTTTCGAATACACCTGATATTGTACAAAATGAAATACGTCAGATCAAGCTCATCCTTCTCTGTTGCCAGATATGCATCCCGGTATTTTCCCGGGGACTGCTGTATTATTTTTGAGATGGGAATGTATTGAAACACCTCGTATCCCCGTGACAAAACATACCAGTAGAATAGTGTCCGGGCTGTTCGACCGTTCCCATCATAAAACGGGTGAATATAGCCAATCAGAAAATGCAGGGCAATACCCGCGATGACCGGATGAACAAAAGGATCCTCCTCTTTTGGATCGGGCACACAGTCAGCATTCACGAAATCGCACAATGCAGAGATCAGCGAATCGATCATCTCCGCATCCGGCGGGTAATGAATAACTTCGCCTGTTCGGATATCCATAACGGAAACATCATCCGTACTTCGGAAAACACCTGACTGACTCTTATCCTGCATGGTGTTTTTCGTAACGATACCCTGAATCTCCCGGATAAATTCAGGGGTCAGTAAAACATCCTTCTTATCCCGGATAAACTGCATCGCCAGATGATTGTTCACGATCATCTGCTCATCCTTATTTCGTGGAGGGAGATTCTTTCGAAGCATATTCTTCGCTGCAAGTTCTGTCATGACCGCTCCCTCGAGCTTACTCGAAAAGATCGCTTCTTCAGACAATGCATCTATGATATACTCCGGTGCAGATTCCAGCGGTCTTGTTCCTGTTGGAAAAACCTTGGAAAGATCCCGGTCGCATAAATATAGTTCATGGGATATTTCTGAAGTCAGAACATATGTCAGATTGATTGGTTTGTAGGGAATGCGGCTGCTGGAAAATGCCCGGGCAAGTTTCAGAATCATCCAGCTGTTTTCCAGATTATTCCCCTCGATATGATACCGCAGCTCCTCTTTGGTATAATAGTCGCCCATATTTCCAGTCGGCAGTTTATCCTTCACCACCTCCATGATATTGCTTAATATTTTATAGCCGGATTCTGATTCCTTCTTATGAATATCTGACATATACTAATTTCCAAATTACTAATAATGTATAATTAGTAGTTGGGTGTCATATACTTATCCCTGAGAAAACCGGCGCTGAATCTCTCTTTGATATCGCGGATTCCCGATGGGGGCTGCTAAAAAAAATAGAATATCCAAACCCTCAGCGTAGTTCCATACCCAGTGCCAGGTAAGCCGCCTTCTTAATCGCCCAAACCGGCACATCCTCATAAAGGTCAGGTCCGATTTCGACCGCACGACAGCAGCAGGCATCTCCGGTCAGGCTGCCGCAGGACGGGCATTTAGGAGAAACCGTTTCTGCAGAAAGGAGTTCCTCGAGCAAAACCCCGTTCATACGAATCTCGTTCGACTCGCTCATCCGTGTCTTGTCGAGAAAAATCTCAGTCAGGCATATTTCAACGCCTTTCGGAGGTAACTCTTCTCTGAGTTCTTCAACGGCAGAACGAAGTGCGAATCCTGTTTTTCCGCATAGGTCGCATATCTCATCACCGACCACGAAGTGTTTCCATTCAATCTCAAGATATGTTGGTGTCATGGTTTCAACCCTGATTAGGAGAACATCTCTTATCTCTCTCAACCAATTTACCGGATCACTCGCAGGATCTGCCGCATCCGCAGCCGCACTCGGATATTTTCGTATCTGAATCCTTTTTCTCTTTTTTCTCTGCTTCTTCGCTTCGCCCCTCTCCTGCCCAGCAGGCAGCCACAACTTTCTCGATATCATCTGTCGTGTAGGATTTTGAGGGTCCTTTGGCGATTCCAAGTTCGGTCACGATAATATTTTGTCCGACCTTAACGCCCTGATTCTCTGCGATCTTTGCAGCACAGGACATAGGGCAGCCGTCAAGGACAACTACTTCATCAGCATTTCTTGCAGATTTTACTATTCCTTTATTACCGGTTGCAAGGAGCGAAGTGCAGACTATTTTACCATAGCCTTCTTCTGTCAGCTGAATCGCGGCAAGGTTTGTGAGTTGTCCGGCGTTTGACTGACCGGCACAGGGAAAGATAAGCCGTTTTGCTTCATTCTGTCCGCAGGAACATGTTGTTTTTTCCGTCATGGTTTTCTCACTCAGTTAACAATGCTTTAATCTCTTTCACGTCGGGCACACGTCCCTCGGCAACGATCTCATTGTTGATGATCAGAGCCGGCGTCATCATCACGCCGCGTTCGGCGATCTCATCCAGTGTCTCGATTTTGACCAGATCAACAGATATATTCAGTTCTTTTACCGCTTTTTCGGTGTTGGCAAAAAGCCGCTTGCATTTTGCACATCCTGTTCCGAGAATTTCAATTTTTGTCATAATAGTTTCAGTGTATATTCAATTTTTTTTGTAATAGAGTTATGGGAAGGGAATCACCTCTTCCCTGATGTTTCATTCTATCCTTCCAGAATTTTTATGCCTCCTCAGAATACATTCCCGAAGACAAAACCTGCAATGGTCGCAAAAACTACTATCAGGCATACATAGACCAATGTCTTCTTTCCACCGATGAGACGATAGAGAACAAGAAGACTCGGCAGGCTGATTGTAGGACCGGTGAGAAGGAGAGCGAGGGCAGGACCCTTCGCCATGGCTCCCGTCAGGTATCCCAGTGTTGTTCCAATGACCGGAACTTCAAGAAGTGTCGGCATGTAAAGGATCGTTCCGACAAGGGCGGCAAGCAAATTTGCAAGAATCGAGTTGTCGCCAATGAACGGTTTGAACACTTCAGCGGGGAGGAAGAATGAAAGGACGCCAAGAGCAAATGTACCGATAACGAGAATCGGGAAGATCTTTTTCGTCAGGTCCCAGATTTCCAGCCCCCAGTCGGTTACTTCATCACGGGTGAAATAGTAAATCAGCAGAATTGCAATCACAATCGTGATCAAAAACACAATAAGGAGCCGGATAAAAGCATCTAATGCAGATGTTCCGACAAGGAGAATGGCAACCAGTAAGATAAAGAATACCGGAACAACCCATTTCGGCCGGACAGCTTCGCTCGCGATTGCGGCTTTGCGTGCGGCTCCGAATGTCTTTTTTGTCTCAGTATCATGAGCGGGGAACAGTTTCATCATAATCAGTCCGATTATAATTGAAATTATTATGGCCGCCAATGCCCGTGCGATGCCTAAATCAAGTCCGAGCACCTGCGCTGTGTAGATGATGGCGAGAATGTTGATTGCAGGTCCTGCAACCAGGAATGTAATGGCAGGTCCAAGGCCGCTCCCTTTTTTGAGAATGCCTGCAAACATAGGCAGGATTGTGCAGCTGCAAACAGCAAGTATGGTGCCTGAAACTGATGCGATACCATATGATACGAACTTATTCGTCTCCGGACTGAAGAATTTCAGAATTGCATCTTTTTTGATAAACGCTGCAATTGCTCCGGCGATAAAGAACGCGGGAATAAGGCATGTCACTACATGCTGGGATAAATACCCCAGAAGGGTTTCCCATCCAAGCAGGAGTGAGCCGATTAGTAAATCTAGCATGTTTTAACCTCTAACAAAGCGATTTCAATTTTTATTGAACTCACTATTGTCTGAGAAATTATTTATAGCTATGCATTTCATAATTATTTGAAATAGCTAAGACATACTATGACAATCGAAAACTCATCAGCAAAATCTGCTATAGATTCTATTTCCCGGTGTGGGATCCCTGAGATAATGCGGGGTGATTTGAATGCAGTTGGCGGCGTGAAAGGACTCTGCGAACTTTTACCCTCGCCGGAATACATTGAGGAAATAAGCTCGCTGCATCACGCATTATCCGACCCGATACGTATAAAAATTCTCAGTCTCCTGACCATCCAGCCGCTGTGCGTTTGTGTTATCAGGGAATGTATCGGTATTTCCGGTTCAAAATTAACGTATCATCTTAATATTTTAAAAGAGAGCGGGCTGATTTATAATGAACCGAAGGGCAACTGGATTATGTATCATTTGACTGAAAAGGGAAAAAAATATTTTCAGGGTATCGCGTTACTGAAATGATACTGTCTGCCTGTCGCGGAGTATATTTACTTTTTTTTGACCTTCCTCATGAATCAGTGCAGACTGACATATAAAAAAGAAAAAATTATTTTTTTGTGTTCCGTTTTAGCTGTTCATCGGGTGAAACGGGCATTCTTCCAGCAGGCATTCCTGCATTCTTCCGGAATAATCGCAGATGATTTTCTCCGGCATGGTCATATTGATACCAAGATGCTTGGCGACAAACTCTACTGCGGTCTGCATGGAGATATAGGTGTCCCGTTTACAGCAGCGCGGTCCATCGAATGCCCCGATTTTTGTCAGGCATTCTCCTGTCAGAAGCATTCCAAGTCCCCAGTTCTTCTCGGAAAGAGGAGTGGTTTTCAGTGCAATCGAAAGAAAAATTCCCGTACTTACGGCGGCTCCGCAGGTTCCGGCAAGTCCGCAAAAGCCTGCGGGAATTATTTTTCCTCTGTGCTCCATTGACACGAGCGCAGTTGGAAGGTCCAGTTTCCCCCCGGCATTTTTATACGCGGTCAGAAGGGCTGCTCCGGTAATGATATGGTGTTCGGGTCCGTTTACAGGTATGGTCTCCGAATCCATGATTTTATTGACAATGGCAAAGGGATCTTTTGAATCTGTATGCAGACAGACAGACCTGACTATGGATAGAGAGGGGGCGGCATAACATTTATCGCAGACATAGTGTCCCATTGCGCATTTTACATTGCTCAAAAAGGTCTTCTTGCAGATTGAGCAGGTCATTTCTTCTTCTTTGTCGAGATATTCCAGCGGAAATCCGCAGACGAAGCATGTTTGGTTTTGGTTGTCGGTTGTGGTTGGCATAGATGATATCATTCCTTTAGTAATGTTTTACTATTGTCTTTTATCTGTAATAGTATCATCCAATCATCATTTTTTCTCTCAGGTCGTCGATATGCCGTTCGATTCGCCGTGTCACCGGAATTGCGGGACAGGAACAAAAAAGGTGTTACTGCTCCAAAGATGCTTTATTCTTATTTCCTATCTTTACAGCAGTTACAATGATATGATTTTTCAGATTCTTTTTCGGGAACGGTTTTTACGCTGCAGCAGCAGCAGGAGCAGTTTTCTCCGATAATTGCTTTTTTAATCTTTCCAAATATTGAGGTCTTTTTTTCTTCGGTCATGATAATCACATATCTTTAGCACATAATCGTGTTTCTCTGATTTTTGCGAGGCTGTCTTTGTCGGTTTTTGTTGACGGCAGCCCGGCACAGATGTTTTCCATGGATATGGAGAGGTCAGGGTAGACGGCGGGAAAATCATCGCAGATTTTGTAGTATGTCCACTGTGCCTGTTTTCTGCTTTGGATGATGCCGGCGTTTTTCAGGATCGTCAGGCTGCGTGATGCGTTGGGCTGGGAGAGGGAGAGCGCTGCTTCGATTTCGCAGACGCACAATTCGTGATTCTGCAGGAGGGCAAGGATCCGAAGGCGGGTCGTATCGCCGAATGCTTTGAAGATCGTTTCAGGATCACTCATCGCATTCATATCCCTGAATACAGCAACATCCGCAACCCTGGCATTCATCTGCGATAAGTTTGTCAGGTATATGAAGAATCTGTCTGATTTCTTCTTTTGACGGGTATCTCCCGGTGATCATGATGAAATCATTTACCATCACTGCCGGAAGAATTCCCTCACCCTTTTTCTCTACAAGACGGCGGACGTTGGTGTTTGTATCCCATTTTGCCCGGTTTATCAGGATTCCGCAGGGTTTGAGCTGCTCGATAAGTCCGGTGATTCTGATGTAATCCGGATTGGTGGTGTCCGGGTCTTTTGCTTCGTAAAGACACATTGATGACATATATTATTATATTCACATATTTGCATATAATGATTTTCAAATGGAGTGTATGATCCGTTTTAGGGAATCGGTTTCCGGCATCATTCCGCCACACCCCAGACCCATCCGAGAGCTTTCAGCATTATCTCGATTGCTTCGGCTTTTCGCAGCCATTCTTTTGCTTTCGCGGGATTTTTTTCCACTCCGTCACCAGCAGTATACATCCCGGCAAGATTCCGCATAGCCACGGTATTTCCCTCTGCGGCTGCTTTTTCAAACCATTCCTGTGCTTTTACTGAATTTTTTTCTGCCCCGTTACCGGAATAATATGTCATGCCAAGCAGGTACATTGCGTCGACACTTCCTTCGGCTGCTTCTCTCTCCAGTCGTCCGATGATCTGCTCAGGGGTATTTTTTTGGCAGGGACTTTCCCCTGCCGGGTGATTTTCCCAAGCGAAAAGGCGGCGTATTTTTTGAAACATGTATGGGGTTCCTTATCAGAGTAGAGGTTTGCGTGTGATATTAGGTTATCTGCCGATCGGGTGTATGGCTCTCGGATATGAGTTGAAGCAGGTGTTTATACTGCCATTCATACTCCTGAATTTTCATACTGGCAGGCATGGCTTTTACGGCGTAGTTCGCGGCATGAATTGCGTGACCGGATGTGTGAGCGGTGGCGGCAGCGTGACCAGCAGCACGGGCGGCGAAGGATGCCGGCGGATCGCCCGCGGCGGTTCGTGCAGCGGCATGTGCCAAAAAGGCGGCTTTTCGCGCTTCGCCGACTTTTATTTCGCCGCGAAGCCAGGAACGTCCTGCTTCGATAGCGTCACGGGGACGCGGGTCGTTTGGATATTTTTCTTCGAAGACGGGGAGAACACGTTCGGCACAATCCAGAGCCCAGACTGCGAGGATCTTCTGGTCGGGCGTGTTGGTAAGTTCTTCAAGGGGGCCGGCGTTCATTGAGATACTAATGCCCGGCATGAATAAAAAAGATTTGTTCAACAAAAAATCTGCAGGAATCAGTTCTCACCGTACCTGGAAAAAAAGTAATTCCCTGACCGGAAATCCGGATTCCGGATTTTCGCCGGGAGAAGTTCCTCTCAGGAATCTTCTGCGCTTAAAGTCCTGCACGCTCGACGATTACATCGGCGACCGACTTTGCACTCTTGAACGGGAAATCCGCTGCCTTAAGAAGTGTGCCTGCTTCGCCTGCGGTCATCTTCAGATCGCCGACCTGACAGGTCGTATCTGCACCGTTCGGGAATGCGGCAATAAGATCGCCCGGTGTTTTGACCGGGAATTTTGCTCCCGCAAGTGCCCCGCTGATCTGTGCATGAATCTGTTCCTTTACGGAAAGAGGTGCAAACCCTTCCATTTTGGAAACTGCCTCGGCGGCCTTTCCAATCGGGCAGTCTGCACTGTGGGTATCACACCCAAAGCACGCAGCTTTGATTGATTTGAGGGATTCTTCTGCCTTTGCCTGTGTTACATTTTTGCCTGTGTATTTCCATGTTGGCATCTATTTCACCACATACATATAGTCGTGTTATATTTATATACTAACGCGTCATTATAATATACAAACCCAACTGATACAGAAAAATAACCCGCAGAGTAATGAGCATGTATTGTAAATGATTATACCTGGAAAAAAATTATGGGAACGACACTGAGTTCATCATTAACGGAAATACGTGAACTAAAGTCAGAAGTCACCGGTCTCCGTACGGATTTGAAACGCTTTATTGAACATGCAAATCAACAGCATGTCCAAACTGCTCTAACCGATCTCAAGCAGAATTATGCAGGGCTCTTCGTCAATGACCAGCTGGACACTGCGAAAGCAGATCTTTCGACGAATATGGTTGCTGAATGCGGGATGCGTGACAAATGCTATGGTACGTTTATGGATTTTCTGCAGAATACATCACAGCATATCAAAGACGGCCAGGTCTCTGATGAAATCATACAATCATATCGTGAACAGTTAAAAAGTATGCAGGAAGCGGGACCTTTTGACCGGTGTGATACCTGTTTTCTGCAGGTCAGCCGCCTTTTCGAGAAACAGGTCGATCTTATGCAGTCGCTTGGAATCTATGCAAAAACCGGGACTCCTCAGGAAATTATTACCGACATACCGAATGAAAAGGTAGTTACTGATTTATTGGAACCTGTTGCGAATATCCAGCGGTTTCAGATTCTCAAGGCACTTGCAGTGCAGACACACACATTTTCCGA
>DATESH010000178.1:0-11159 GCA_035270965.1 Methanocorpusculum sp. | reverse complement strand
AGACGACATAATAATAATGGTAAATACGAAGTGATAAAGGAAACTACTCTTTATTCAGTGAGTCCTCTGCAAATCGTATCATAGAATACATGCCGTCTGAAACCGGGTGGACTTCGAGCAGTTCGGAGAAGTCATGAATGGTAACTCCTTTCCTGATAAGATACCCCAGATAAGTCCCGACGAGACCCGTCCCGGGGGCTGATGAGGCAAATCCGTTGATCGTCCCATCCTCTTTTGATATGGTCAGATGCATCGAGCCGACCGAACCATCAGCCACATGCCAGAATGTGGCGGGTCCGGCGATGTTCGGTGACGACAGGGTCACGCCGTCCACGCCTTCTTTCGTGGGGCATACCGTGTAGTCCAGCCCGAGAACGACGGTGAACGGAACCTGTGAAAGGTCGACCGCCCGCGGGTGTCCTAAAATTGCATCTGCCGCTGCAAATCCCTGCAGACGGGCAACCGGGGTGAAATACGGGGCTCCTGTCACATCACCCGCTGCATAGATGCCGGAAACGGATGTCTCCATTTTGTCATCGACTTTGATGGAACCGTCAGAATTTTTGTCAATCCCGGTGATGAATGAGGTTTCTGCCTTCATTCCTGTCGCAAATAAAACCGCATCGAACGGCATATCCCCGCCGTTTATCCGGATGCCTTCCACGTGTTCCTCTCCGAGAATCTTATCAACGGTACCGTGTACTATATTGACGTTGGAAAGGTCACGCATAACCGCTTTCATCATCCCCTCGGGCAGAACCGAAAGGAAAACGCTTCTCACGAAAACGGTAACCTCCGAGCCGAACGCCGCGAAAATATACGCGAACTCTGCGGCGGAGAGTCCTCCTCCGATGATCGCAAGTTTTTTCGGGAGATTCGGCATAGTCCTGATGGTCTTTGCTGTATAGGTCCCCTCAAGGGCGTTTCCGGGAATATCCGGCACATTTATGCCGGTTCCGGCAGCGATGATAATATTTTCCGCGTCATGCGGCTCGTTGTTTACCCACAGTTTTCCGTCTCTGATTTCTGCATCCGCCCCGTATTCGATTTCGACGCCGGCTTCTCCTGTCTCCCGCTCGAGGATATGCTCAAGTTTTTTCTGGACGCCCTCGAGTTTTCGGATGATATCCGGATATATGACTTTGGCGCTGCCTTCAACAACGCCGGATTTCTTCAAAAAAGATATGGTATTGATACTTCGGGCTACATCATTCAGCCCGCAGACGAGCATACAGCCATCATGGATGCATGTTCCTCCGATGACTTTCCTGTCGAGAATTGTTACTTTTCTACCCGCACCGGCAAGACGGAGAGCCGCCATCCTTCCGGCTGGTCCTCCGCCGATAATATATATCATTTTAGAAAATCTCACATCCTTCATCGGATGGGAGAGCAAGTTCCTGTCCTGTGTATGCATTCACTTCAACGATATCCTTCTTGCCTCTGACCTGCCATACCGGGACATATACTTTGCTGAAGTCAAGGTCGATGTTACCCTCGTTTGGGCGGAACTCTTTTTCTTCTGCGAAAATCGCATCTCCCGAGGTTGTTTTGATTCTGACCCGGCGGGTGAGTTTCTTCATGAGATCGGTCATGACTTTCGCTTTTGCGGCGTCCATGCTGGTAACCGGTGTCATCACGTCCGCGTCCTGCGGGAGTATTCCGTCCTGCGGGACTGCACCCATGAAATCGGCAGGCAGGTCGTTGATTGCATTAATCCAGCCTGAACCTTCGTCATCGAAGGAGACACTCTTCCCTTTGTAGGTAGCTTCTCCGCCGCTTGTATAGTGATAATACCAGTAGGGGATCATACGGAGCAGAGTCGTTCCCTGCTGGCGTGCAACCCGGGCAGCGTCCTGGGGTGTGATTCTGACCGGAAGAATAAGGTTATAGCCGAGTGCCGGCTGCGGTGTGCCGCCGGAAGAAGAAGGACCGGCAACGAAACCCGGTGCTTCAAGGATGTCGAAAGACAGGTCCCAGATTCGTGAGGCTGCTGCGTCCCCGATGTTTTTCATGAGTTTCTCTTTTGACCAGAGATCGGACTCCTTTGGCTGGAAGTAGGAATTTCCGGTGAAAATAATCTTATCGCATCTGACCTTCGTCCCCGCGAGGCTAATGGAATAGGGGGTCATATCAAAGCGCTGAAGAAGATTTGTGTCATCGGAACACATGACTAGAATACATTTACTGCCTCTAACCGCTGACAGATTGAACGGACCCTCTTCAACCTCGCAGTCATATCCGGCAGTTTCCAGAATACGCCGTATCTCGGAAACTGCATGTGTGTGAATCAGTTCACCCATAACTCATAACTATTGGTTTTCTATTATCATAAAATCCATTGTCACAGGTCGGGGCGGAAGCGGTTTTATCTTTTATCCTCAAGGGAAAAGGCAGTTTGGTGCGTGACTGCGTTTGTGTGTTGATTTTGTGACCAATCCAAGGACCCTTTCTTCAATCCCGTTCTGAGGAACACCCTGATTTTTTTCAAGACTGATGAGTGCCGCGTCAAGGTCCGCGTAGCTCATGCCGAGTTCTCCCTCATCACTCTGTCCCTCCCAGAATCCGGCACTCGGGGCTTTCTGCATGATGGCCCGGGTAACCCCGAGTTCTTCTGCGAGAAGGTATACGTCTTTTTTCCAGAGATGAAGAATCGGCTGGATATCTGCTGCCGAATCGCCCCATTTTGTCGAATAGCCTGTCATGTATTCGGTTTTATTGGATGTCCCGCAGACAAGATACCCTTTTGCGGCGGCTATATTATATAATGCGGTCATTCTGAGTCGCGCTGCTATGTTTCCCCTGAGAACGGGCGTGTCGGTGATATGCGGGAGTTCCAGAAATGCGGACCGGGTGGATTCGAGCGGGACGGTGATGAGTTCCACGCCGAGTTTCCGGCAGAGTTCTTCCGCGTCTCTCTGGTCCGCCGGATTGTTTGAGGAGACGGGCATGCTCACGCCTAAAACCTTCTCAGGCGTCAGTGCCCTGCAGCAGAGGGAACAGGCGACGGCAGAGTCCAGCCCGCCGGAAATGCCGATAACCACGCCGCGGGCGTTGGCACGCCAGATTGTCTCACGGATAAGGTCTTTGATCTTCACAACTTCGCATCCGATACATTCGATGGTAACTTCTGTCATTTGTTCTCCATTCTAAGGGCATCCCCGACATTTTTCAGAGCATACGATGCTGCGGGATGTCCTGCTTTAAACTTTTCGAGAAATTCGGCAATATCTGTGCGGCCTTCGCCTCTCTCTTTGGAGAATCCGTGCCGTTTTGCATACCAGAAGACTTCGTCCGCAGGAATGACCGAGAGGGGGGATATCCGCCTGTCTCCTGATGTGATCAGCAGATCCTGCGTGCCGGCACAGACTGATTCGAGGATATAAAGGGCCGCATCATCGAGGGTGCCGGCGTCCATGATGAGCGTTGCCTCCTCCGGGGATTTGACAAAGAGAACATCCGTTCGTTTCACGAGCAGGTTTGCAAGAAAAATACGTAAGGCAAAGGTTCGGTAGGTGTGCTCTTCTTCGACGAATACCCGGGAACCGGATGGAAGCCCGCCTTTCTGCCTGATTTCTTTTTTGGCTTTTGCCTCGATGTCTGCAGCAGAGTGAATCTCGCAGAGGGAGAGTCCCGAGTAGGCCTGGGTAAGGACGGCTTCTTTACTGCATCTGCTGCATTTCATATAAGTAGTATGGGTATTTCTGAAAGATATGAGTATCCGTGTCTTCGCGGAATCCCGGATTACTTACGACTGTGTATGAACAATTTCACAAAAAAGGATGAGGGGGGTCGGAATCTGAAATAGCGGTCTTCGTGCCGGGAAAACTATTCACTCTTTGTAGTTGACCGGGCGGATGTGTTTTATCACCCCGTCCGAGTTATAGACATATCTGTATCCCCGCCATTCCCCATCTGGTTTTTTTACATCAACGAGTTTTTCCACTGCCTCCAGCCCGTCTGCCTCGTGCGGTTCTATCTCAATGGTTTCCTCGACCTCCCCGGTTGCGGGATTGTAGCGTTCCCAGATTATCCTGAAGATTTCACCGGCAAAGTCATCCACCTCTTCATAGCTGCTTACGGCATTGGCTTTTCTGCATTCGTTAAACACAATTCTACATCACACCATAACCTGATAAAATTAACTGTTAAATGGTATTAACAAATACACGATTGTCTATGAAAATATATTAACTGGATTATACAAAAAGAAAAAATTACCGGTCAAGCAGCGTTCTTGATATAATATACTCGCCGTGAGCCTCGCGTGTTGTCCCGACGATAAGCCATTTCTGGTCCCCGTGCTCTTCGACCACACCCTTCGCCTCGAGCGTCTCGCCTGTGAAGCACTGACCGCAGTACGTGTGGGTGAACGAGAGAACCATATCGATCTCGTCATGGTCCACCTTGTAAATGCCCGGCGAATCGAATGCCAGACTTGCATCCGTTACTTTTGCCTCGATGGTCAGCTTTCCGGTCTTTTCACCGAGCGTAATCGGCGGAACTGAGTGAAGATTGTCATATCCTCTCGAGTAGAGCAGATCGAAATAGGTTCCCTCGAACTCGCCACGGTTGAACTTCCGGCTCTCGTGCAGGACGAAATCGTCGAAACTGATATCCGGGACCCGTTTACGGTAGACTTTCTGCCACATCTCCTCGCTCATCGAGGGGATTTGGCCTGCCTTTATTGCGGCCATCAGCTGCTCGCGTGCGGTAAACCAGGCAGATCCATACACGACCATGTCAATATCGGATGCTTCATTTTCCAGACCGGCAAGGAGCGACCCTGTACATCCATAACTCATCGGCGGCAGATTGAAGTGGGAAAAGAGCCGGCTCACACGCGGGCTTCTCTGCGCGATTGCTGCTGCCTGTTCTTCGGGTTTGAGCACGCGGATTATATCTGCGAGGGGAACACGGTGAACCAGATCAAGGTATTCGGGTTTGTGTTCTCTGACCCATGCAAATGCATCGGCAAAATCGTATTTCTTATAACGTGTGCCGGAGGGAGCCAGACGGTCTCCGTCCGGGGTCGGAACATAGCGCAGGACGCATTCCGCGCGGGAATCATTTTCATATCCGGAAACGGCATAGAGACAGCCGTCTTCGGTCATAACAAAATCACGTAAACGAATTGGTTTCATAAACAAGCCTCTATTCGCGCAGAGTGAGGTCTGTGCGCCGATTATTGGGAAAAATGCGAGGGAAGGGATTCGAACCCTTGAACTACTGAAGACCAGATCTTAAGTCTGGCGCCGTTGGCCTGGCTTGGCTACCCTCGCCTGCCTTATTACATTAGATGCTCTTACATAAAAAACCGAGCGGATTACATCAGTAGTTTGATGTAGATGTCACACAAAAATATAAGGACCGAACTCCTGTAGTGTAGTGGTCAATCATTCCGGCCTTTGGAGCCGGAGACGGTGGTTCGAGTCCGCCCAGGAGTATTCATTGAATGATTATTTCCCTTTTTTCGTGCAAGTCGTTTCATCCCTGCTGATTACCTGAGAATTCCCGGCATAACCTGCTATCCGCTCAAATTCACACCGTTTTTAATTTGCGGACAGAATTCCGGATTATTCACAGGTGATATTTTTCCGGACTATAATGCCTTTCCCCGCTCATACTCGGTCACCGCCCCGTTTCCCGCCTCGCGGAACGCCCGCGCCACTCCTGCCGGTCCGAGCTTGGTCCCGCCGAAAATCCGTGACACCATGAGAACATGGCTCGCGAGATTATGCCGCTCCATGACTTCTGCGAGCGCCCGGCCGGGAGAACCCACCTCGCCGTCTGCCCGGCTCTCCAAAACATTCCCGCAGACGACCGCGTAACAATGATGAGCCGCCTTCTTGTAGAGCTTATCATGAATCTCCCGGATTTCGGCGACATCGTCGATGGAATCTATATGATAGAGGTGGGCGTAGAACTTCGACTTCTTCTCATCCAGACGGACGGCCGCCACCTCCAGAACCGCCATCTACCTGTCCCGCATCTCGGTCAGGGCTGCCCTGAACTCGTCAAGGTATTCCTGCATCGAAAGACTGCCTTCCGGGAACGGACAGTCAGCATCATACAGTTTATCGATGACCGGATTTGTCGGGTAGATTTCCACAGGAATCCCGGTCTGTCTGACTGCCTGCTCCATCGCCCTGCGGAATAATCCTATGCAATATGCAATTCTGTATGTGTAGGTATCCTTCGTCTTCTCCAGATATCCGGCGATACGGGCTGTCTCGATTCTCAGGAAATCATCTTTGATCTTCTGGTCTTTGACATTTCCAAGCATATAATGATAATGTGCAAACGGATACATCAGCTCCAGTTCAGACGGAATCGTCCCGCAGGTCCCGAAGATCACTACATGATATTTTGAATCGTCCGGGAACACTTCCCTGAATAATTTATGAAACAGTTTATGGCTCGGACTCGAACTATAGGGTTTCCTGACCGCACAGGGAATAAAGAGACCAATGTCTCTTTCGGCGACATGATATTCATTGATAATATACTGATATGCCTCTTCGAACTGCGGAAGATAGAAAGGCGGTTCTGTCAGATCAGTCGGATCTTCCGGCGGCTTCATAGTTATTCCTTTACTTCGAAATCGGCATTGATTACATTCGGGTCGAGAGCTTTCGGACCGAGCGGTACGAAAAGCCACATCAGAACATAAATCACAATACTTGGGATTGTCAGGTAGGGGATTAATGTCAGAACGACCCAGATAAGCCTGACGAGCCATGTTGGGGAATTGATATATTCCGCGACTCCTCCGCATACGCCGCCAAGCCACTTGTCAGTTTGTGATCGGTGAAAATTTTCTAGTACCATTGATTATATATTTTTCCCGGGAGCCTATAAGGTTGTGCACACAGGGCAGCGGGGGCTTTTTTTCACGGTGAAGGTATCCATTGAGTTAACCGCCCCGTCATAGAGAAGCAGTCTGCCCGCAAGCGTGGTCCCGGTGCCGGTAAGATATTTTATTGCCTCGCCCGCCTGAATACTGCCGATTACGCCCGCGACCGATCCGAGAACCGGCGTTTTGGCCGTGGTCTTCACGTCAGGGAAAATGCAGGCAAGACATGGTGTTTTTCCCGGGATGATCAGGGTCGCCTGACCGGTGAATCCCGCAATCGCTCCGTGCATGAGGGGGATACCCTCTTCCAGAGCAAATCTGTTCAGGACATATCTCGCGGCAAAATTATCCATGCAGTCCATGATGATATCAGCATCCCCAATGAGCCGCCGGACAGAGGCTGCATCGATTTTTTCGGTGAATGCGGTTACGTTACATTCAGAATTGAGTGCCTCCAGGGTTTTTTTCGCCGACTCTGCCTTGGAGGTTCCAATCCGGTCTTCTGTGTGGAGAATCTGCCGGTTCATGTTCGAGAGCTCGATTACATCGAGATCCGCGATCCGGATGTTCCCGATTCCGGCTGCCGTAAGGTAGAATGATACAGGCGAGGCGAGTCCTCCGGCTCCCGCGATAAAAACCGTGGAATTGCCGAGTTTTTCCTGGCCTCCCGCACCAAGGAGGGATTCCTGCCTGGCATACCGTTCGTTCATAAAAGACTCCGCACAGTCTCGAGACACAAAATTGCGTCGAGACGTTTCTGGTCGACGGCGTTGTCTTTCAGCCATGACTGGAGCGAATCCCTGGTTCCATCGGAAATCGCGGCTTCTTTTATGACCCGGCGATAGGTCCGGTCCGGGTAATACATCGCTTTGCAGGATTTCAGAAGGGCGGTCTCCTCTTCTTTAGTGAGAATGCCGGTGGACTCTGCTTTGGAAAAACTTGCCCGCATGTTTACCATCGGTTCGGACAGGGCGATGCCGGTTTCCTGATCGTAGACGAGTCCTACTTCATCGTCAGCGATTATTTCACCGGATTTATACTGGTGGTAGATTTTCCCGATGCCTGTCATTCCCAGGGTGTCGAGTTCGGAGGCACGTAAAGCTCCCATCGAGGAGGAGCCGAAGACTTTGACGCCGGATTTTATGACGCCAAGTATTTCCCGGTGACCGACGGCTCTGTCCTGGAAGAAGACGCCGTCTATGATGACCATGATGTCGGTGCCTTCTGCGGCGGCTGCGGCATCCCCGCGTTTTACCGGCGGAAGACAGACTGCGTCGGGGAGGATTTTCCGGACGGCAGTCAGCTCAAGACTTGGACCGACGAAGATGACGACGTTCGGCATCCAGGCACCTCTGACCTCTGCGTTCGTTGTCGATGGTGTAACATTCGAGACCAGGGACGACGACTCTGACGACCGGGACTTTGAGTTCGGGGTCAGTGAGGTCGAAGACGATGACCCTGTCGAGTCCGACTGCTGCAAGGCGGGCGACAATGAATTCGATGTCGGTCTTGAAGTCATCGGTGGAATTGTTTGGTATTTCCGATACGGGACGATATTCGTCGCCTTTGAACCAGTAGGCGTTCATTCGTTTGACTCTGTCATAGCCCATCATTTCGCGGAATTCGGCGAGGGTTGCGTCTTCCCGTGCTCCGTGAATCTGGGTGGCTCTGCTCTGGGCGACTTCGGAGAGTGCCCTGATTATGGCGATTTCGGGGTTGGTGTGGGTTCCCATGCCGATTGTAAGCAAACTCGGGTCTTTGAGTTCGATGTCGTCGGATACGGCGGCGATTGTGGGGATGCCTATGTCGGAGGTGATGTCCCGGAGGGTGACTTCGATGCCGGCTGCAGTGAATTTTGCGAGCATTTCTGCAGCTTTTGCGGGCAGATCGGTGAGTTTCGGGCCGGTGTCACGGGTTATTTCGACGAGTGACCAGGAGTCGCGTTCGATTACTTCGGTGAGTGCGTAGAAGAGGGCTTCTTCGAGGGTGTTTCCGGAGGCGATCCCATTGGAGCTTGTCCGGAAAAGGGAGGGGATGGAGAGCGGGTTGGGGTGGATGACGGCACACATAGGAACTTTGACGGGTTCGTTGTTGGTGATGTCCCAGCCTTCGACCCAGGGGATGTCCAGATCGGCGTTTGTGTTGTTTGGGAGGATGAGGTCTTCGGGGTCTACCGTGTTCTCTGTCTTTCTGATACTGCTGTATGGGCTGTTTGGAATGTCTGTCGGGATTGCTTCGGCGGAATATCGTTCGATTCCTTCCATGATTCCTGCAGCGCGGGCTTCATCAGGTGTTCCGCCTTTTCCGTTATAGACGGAGATTGCTCCTTCGGCGGCTGTTGGACGGATGCATGAGTAGACGGGGATTCCGATCCGGTCAAGGTCGGTGATGTCGGCAACCCGGGTGATTCCGGCGTCCGGAACGAGCTGCCCGATTCGCTTCAGGGTTTCGTTTGGTGTGCAGCTCCGTTCAGTCCAGCCGGTATAGACTTTGGGAGATGACTGAAGTTCTATCATTGTATGATTATCGGAGGGGAAAGATTATGTAACTTGCGGGTTGGTAATATATTTCCGGTAGAAAATCCTGTTAAGCTGATTTTCAGACACTGATGATTCGTCTGAAATATCAGTGCCGGTGAAAATAACGGATGATGCAGCAGCATTTTTCAGATATTCCGGATGTCAGCGGTATTCGTTATCATATTCATTGGTGTGATGGTTGAAATCCTGGACTATCTGATTATAATTTATCAAATTATTCTTCAGTATGTGGGGATTTTTCCCTAATTTCTCTTATAACTCTCCTCGATTAGCACCTTTGCCTTATCCATGCCTGCACTATTTGACACAATGACCTCCATGTCCCCTGTACCCCAATGTCCTATGTTCCGTACATCTCTTGTGAACCCATTTTCCAGATTGAATTCTTCCGGATTGAGTTTGAGATACAGAACAATGTTCTTGTTTCTCAGTTCCAGACAGGCAAAATTCTTGATTTTCTTGAATGCAAGATATAACTTTTTCTCATGTTCCGTGATGTCATCGCCAAGAGTCCGTATGTAATCGGTGAGTTCCTCATAAAGTTCCCGAAGTTCAGGACTGATGTTGTTTTTCATATCAGCAAAGGTTTTGTCGGAATTGTGTCCCGATGATTTCGTTCTGGTATTATTCGTTGGGGCCGATGTCTTTGAATATATCTGTTCAAAGAGAATGAGTTCATCATCGAATACTCTGTATCGTATAAGGTCTATATTCCGGTCTATCTGGTTTACTGCATGAACATCGTATTTGGTGAAATCGGCAGCAATGCAGATGAGGCGGGGTGATGATTCGTCAAGCTGGTCAACCTGTTTCTGTCCGAGTTTTGACCTGACAATTTCCCGGATGTCGGCTTTATGGTCAAGAAGCCAGTCAAGATAAAAGAGTCCCTGATTGATGACGTTTTCGTTGATTGAACGTTTGTATTCAAAAATGACCGGAAGATTATTTTCATCAAGACCGAGCGAGTCTATTCTCCCTCCATTTGAGGTAGTGTATTCTGATGCAAGGAACCGTGCACCAAAGAAAATCTCCATATTTTCTTCAATAAGAATCTGGAGTTTTCGTTCCAGGTCAACTTGTTTTGTTGGGAGTTCCTTAACTTTTGGAGTTATTCGGTAGAGTTCAAGCTTACTCATGATAGATATTGGGTATTTGGCAGGGTAAACCGATATAGATGCCGATTATTTCCTTTATCATTATCTAAAATAAGAATAAACCCACTTCAATCCGAAAAATCACTTGGGGGTATCATGAGGAAAGACCTTCCCCATCAGTTTAAGATCCGTATACTTCCCGTCAATCAGGAATGCTTCCTTTTTCACTCCTTCCAGCTGGTACCCCATCTTTTCATACAGGCGGACCGCCCGGGGATTTGTGTCGGCGACAATGCATTCCATCCTGACAAATCCCCTTTTTTTCACCTCGGTCTCAAGAAATCTGACGGTCATTCTGCCGATACCCTTTCCCCAGTATGACTTTTCGATATAGAGGAAAAATATTGCACTGTGCGAAAGTCTGGTTCCGGGCGGCTGGGAATAAAATCCTGCCCCGCCGATGATTTTGCCGTCTGTATGAATCCCCCAGATCGACATAAGCCCGTTTTGAACGTAGACCCAATTGGTCTTCGTCGCTTCCAGAGGAACCGGAGGAATCGTTTCAAAATGTTCGGCGATTTCGGGAAGGTTGGACAACTCATTGATTCGCCCCAGTTCACATTCCTGTAAAGGGATAAATCTGACAGATGGTGATGTTGTAATCATATT
>DATESH010000177.1:0-4096 GCA_035270965.1 Methanocorpusculum sp. | reverse complement strand
AAATACGAAGAGAAGGAAGTAATACATGAAAGTTATTTACAGCGACGGAAAAATTGGCGAGTGCCCAAAAGAAGAAGAACTACAGGTAATACGTCATACTGCAGCTCATGTACTGGCCCAGGCAGTCAAACGCCTGTATCCTCGGGCGTCTTTTGCCTACGGACCTGCGACCGAGAAGGGTTTCTATTATGATATTGACCTTGGAGACACAAAACTATCAGACAGCGATCTTGTCGCGATCGAACAGGAGATGCGGGAGATCATCAAGGCGAATCTGCCGATAAAACCGTTTATTCTCCCGCGGTCTGAAGCACTGAAGCTGATGGAAGAGCGAAACGAGCCGTACAAGGTCGAGCATATCGCCGATCTGGACGAGAACGAGCCGCTGAGTTTCTACGAGCAGGGCGAATACATCGATATGTGCACCGGTCCGCACCTTACCTACACCAAGACCCTCAAAGCCTTCAAGATCACCGGATTATCCGGAGCATACTGGAAAAACGACAGCAAAAACAAGATGCTGACGAGAATCAACGGGACCGCTTTTTCGACCGGAAAAGAGCTTGAGGATTTCCTGAAACTGCAGGAGGAAGCAGAGAGACGCGACCACCGCAAAATCGGGAAAGAGATGAAGCTCTTTATGTTCTCCGACGAGGGTCCGGGATTTCCGTTTTTCCTCCCAAACGGCATGATTGTGAAGAATGCCCTGATCGATTACTGGCATGAGCTTCATATAAAGAGCGGGTATCAGGAGATCTCGACACCCATGATCATGAACCGCTGTCTTTGGGAAACCAGCGGCCACTGGGACCACTACAAAGACAATATGTATACAACGAAAATCGATGACGAGGATTACTGTATAAAACCGATGAACTGTCCTGGCTGTGTTATGGTCTACGCAAACGAGCCGCACAGCTATCGGGAACTTCCGATTCGTCTCGCTGAACTCGGACTGGTCCACCGCCATGAGCTGAGAGGCACGCTGCAGGGGTTGTTCCGTGTCCGCTGTTTCACGCAGGACGATGCACATATCTTCATGAGGAAGAGCCAGATCACCGATGAGATTGCAGGAGTAATCCGGCTCATCAATGAGGTGTACACGAAGTTCGGCTTTACGTATGCCCTGGAGCTTTCCACCCGTCCGGAAAACAGTATGGGCAGCGATGAGGACTGGGAGGCTGCAACGGCAGGTCTGAAAAACGCACTCGACCAGCTGAAACTTTCCTATACCGTCAATGAAGGAGACGGGGCATTTTACGGTCCGAAGATCGATTTCCATTTAAAAGACTGCCTGGGTCGTACCTGGCAGTGCGGAACGATCCAGCTTGATTTCCAGATGCCGTTGAACTTCGATCTGTCCTATGTGGATGAGAACGATGAGAAACAGCGGCCGATTATGATCCACCGGGTCTGCTTTGGTTCGATCGAGCGGTTTATCGGTATCCTGACCGAGCATTTCGCCGGCAGGTTCCCGGTCTGGCTTGCACCGATGCAGGCAAAAGTCCTGCTGGTTTCAAAGAAGAGCGAGAGTTATGCACAGGAGATTACGAAGATGCTCAAAGACGCAAAGATCCGCTGCGAGCTTGATAACCGTAATGAGAAGATCGGATACATGATCCGGCAGGCAAATTATACCGAACGGGTTCCGTATATGATCATTATCGGTGAGAAGGAGCTGGAGGATCATACCGTGTCGATTCGTACCCGCGATGGTAAGACGGTCACGATGACGCCGGATGAGTTCCTGACGAAGATCAAATACGAAGTCGAAAACCGTATCTGATTTTGTGACGGGGTGTGAGATACACCCCGCTTTTTTGTATCGATGTGATGTGGATGTTTCCAAATCACAAAAATCAGAAGACCCGCAGTTCCTTGTTCTCCTCTTTCATTTTCTTATAGTTCAGCAATCAGAAAATGAATGTAGTCTGCATTACAAATCCTGACAGGAATCCGGGTCGCTTTACTATGTTTGAATAAAGGATAAAACGGGAATATGTTAACTTCCCGGGTGGAATTATGCCGCTCAAGTCCGAATAGTATATTATCTCTCACTTCTTATTGTTCAACAGGATATTAGTGATACAATTGGACAGGCACATATTTTTACTACTGATAATAAGCTTCGCAATGCTCCTCATATTCACATCAGGCTGCATAACCACCGCGGACACCTCTCCCAGAATGGACCCGGTTCCTGCCGGGTATTATGATGAGATGGATACCCATCTCCAGCCGGTGATTTCCACCATCAGCGGCGAGATGAAAAACGTCACTTCTGCTGTGTGGAATACTGCGCGGGAACTGGACGGTCTGTCGCCGGATGACCCCGCATCCGATATTGCACTGCTCAAACTCAGGCGTGATGTTCCATTCTCATTTGAGGCAGTGATGTTCGACAAAAATGAAACTCTCATTGCCTCCTCAATCGATATAGACAAAACAGGTCTCATTAACTCCGGTAAAGCGACGTATCATTACACAGAAGAAGAACTCGAAGCCGCGGGTCAGGAGTGTATAGTATCCAGGTATGGTCCGTTACTGTGTGACGATACAGGCGTAACCGTTACAACCGCAATCTACGATGCCGAGGGGAATTATAATGGAACACTCAGGATCGGACTCAATACCGGATATTTATTCTCAGGAATCACAGAAACCCTCAGGAACGAATATGGATACACCTTATGGATGACCCAGACGGATGGTCTCGTCATATTCGATAAAGATTCAACAGAAATCGGGAAGAATCTTGTAACCGATTCCATATATCAGATACCCTCCCTCCAGAATATGGTAAAAAACGCTCTTGGAAATGAATCGGGTAATAACTCCTATATGTTCTATGATGACACCTGGATGAACCTGGTTCAGACGAACACCGTCTGGGATACCGTGTCTCCGGGATACGGGACAGAGTGGCGGATTGTCATTTCCGACAGTGTTGCCGAAAACAGTGATGAAAAACAGATGACCACAACACCCGGGGAGTTGAAAGACTTCGTTGAGAAGGCATACATCTATGCCCTGACAGAGGGTAAAGAGGCGGCTCTTGCCGAGTTCAACAATCCAAACGGCGAGTTCATTGATGGAGAACTCTATATTTTTGCCTATGATATGAACGGAACGATTCTTGCCCTTCCCTATCAGCCGGGTCTGATTGGAGATAACCGCTGGGGTATAGAAGATTCAAGCGGCGTCAAGATTGTTCAGCGGGGAGTTGCCAGGGCAGAGCAGGGCGGGGGATATGTATTGTACCAGTATCCAAACCCGACCGATGGTTATGCACAGGAGTTTAAGTTGTCATATGTAATGGCAGTGGATAATGACTGGTACATTGGTGCGGGAATGTATATTTACGATGACACGTTTACCCAGACAGAGCATATTAGCTGGCAGGATAAGAAAAATCTCATCCGTCAGGTGAGAAATATGCAGTATCTCTCGAAGACTGAGAGCATTTCAGCTGTGATTGAAATGATTGGAGACGGGGACAGTGATGTGCAGGAGGAGAGATTGTATCCATTTGCGTTTACAGAGAATGGGACGATACTTGCAGCTTCGCTGGATCCTCAGATGTGCGGGACAAATAACCTGGGTTTCACAAATTCATATGATATGTCAGTCGTGCGTGAGATGATTTCCCTGGCACAGGACGGCGGCGGATTAATGCATAGTCTGATCTGGGATCCGGTTACCCAAAAAGAGAATAATGTCCTGATATATATTGGACCGGCAGACAGCACAATATATTTTGGAAGTATACTGATTATCGAATAAGGGACTCGCGGATATCTGAATATCCGTTCACCCGCTTTTTTTTCAACTCCCGCGCAGAGTTATCCTGATTAAAAATACGAAACAGGAGAAAAGTAATCAGGACCGTTATTCCATCGGATTACCAATAAACGAAGGATTCTCACGTTTAGAAAAAGGATAGCACCCACTATGGGTTTAATTTTCAAAAATGTGTTAAAAACAGTGCCTTCAGCCGGAATTGAACCGGCGACAACCAGATCTTCAGTCTGGCGCTCTCCCGACTGAGCTATAAAGGCTATTGCGTAACTAATGTTAGTAGAATAACTATTTATAA
>DATESH010000176.1:0-5555 GCA_035270965.1 Methanocorpusculum sp. | reverse complement strand
TCGGAGTAATCGGAACAATGCACCGCAGGCATGGGGTAACACCGGGAATGATCGTAGTTACCTGACCGTAAAAACCATTCACGGCGCCATGAATGAACGGAATTTTTTCATCAAGACCCGCACGGTTCAGGATATAGCGGGCAGCAAAATTATCCATTCCATCAAGAATCAGATCCATTCCAGGGACAAGATCGCGCACAGTCATCTCATCGATATGCAGGCAGATGGCATCCACTTCGACATCCTGATTGAGTGCATGAATTGTTCTCTCTGCGGCTTCGACTTTCCGTGCACCGATATCCTGTTCATGATAAATGATTTGCCGGTTCAGGTTGGAACTCTCAACGATATCCTCATCGACAATCCGGATATACCCGACACCCGAGGCAGCAAGGTATGTCGCAATCGCGGAACCAAGACCCCCGACCCCGGCAAGAAGAATGCGGGCATCCCTGAGTTTCCCCTGTCCTTCCTCACCGAAAAGGGGTATCTGTCTCAGGAAGCGATTATTCGATGATTTTGCCGCCATAAGGTTTCTCCGGCAAGGAAATCTGCCCTACATCAGCCCCAGTTCTTTTAGTTTTTCGTTTGTCGGCGTCCCTTCCGAATCCCAGCCACGCAGGGTGTAATACTCGTCGAGCATTTCAGGTATCCGGGACACCTGCCCGGTGGGGGCACCTTCCTTGAGCGGTTCGGTAAGGAGCCGGGCCGGGAGCGTGTCATCCTTACGGCCGAATCCCCGTTTGATATTGTAGAGTTTCTGGAGATTCCAGATCCGTTCACCGATTTTCAGCAGTTCGACAGTATCAATCTTCATTCCAGTGGTTGCAGTAAGAAGGTCCGCATAATCATCTGCATCCTGCGCAAAGGAGGTGAACAGGCATATGCCCGATGCATCGATGGCAGAGGTCAGGTCCTGGAAAGTCTTGACCAACTGTGGTTTTCCTTTAATCACATATGGATCGAGTTTCACCGGTGACCCGAGTATTTCAGGAGAGATCATATACCCATATACATGATCACCACCCCGGACAGAGGTCGCAGCTGCAAGCCCGTATCCCTGGATGCCCCGGGGATCGTAGGCCGGCAGTTCCTGCTTCTTGGAGCTCATCGACAATTCGGGATGACCGTATTTCAGGGCAAACCTGAAGGAGCCCTCAGCAAGTTCATCGCCGATATCTTCGCGTTTGGCAATCTGCTCCACCAGTTTCAGCATCCCTTTCACGTCGCCGAACCGGATTGGATGTTTTACATACCCTTTCTCCGCCATCTCCATTAAGCAGGCAATCGTTGCCGGTGCCGAAATCGCATCAAGCCCATACTCATTACAGATGTTGTTTGCCCGGGCAATTGCTTTGAGATCATCAATCCCGCAGTCAGCGCCAAATGCCCAATCCGGCTCATATTCCGGACCTTCGCCAGTCTCACCATCGAATTCATGGACCCGTCCGCACAGCACGATGCAGGAATAACATCCTTTGGGTTTCTTAAGGATCGTTTTAGTTATCGTCTCACCGGAAATTTTATCCGCCTCCGGGAAGTGGGCAGTCTGGAAGTTACGGGTCGGCAGGAGATAGTTCTCGTTGAGGATGTTAACGAGCACAGCCGTTCCGTAATCGTGCAGTCCCTTCATGATCCCATTTTCCTTGATCTTCTTTCTCACGCGATCCTTGACTACAGCAAGCTGTTCTTCATCTGCCGGCTTGATAGGCAGGTCTCCACGGGCTGCAATTGCTTTCAGGTTCTTCGATCCCATGACAGCCCCGATTCCACCGCGCCCAACGGCACGCGTCTTTTCGTTGATAATACAGGCGAACATTACAAGTTTTTCTCCTGACGGCCCAATGCAGGAGACTCTAATACTAGGATCCTTCAGTTCGTCTTCGATAGCATCGGTAGTCTGACCAGTGGTTTTCCCCCATAGGTGGGCGGCATCCCGAAGTTCGGCCTTCCCATTGTCGAGGAATAGATAAACAGGATTCTTTGCTTTGCCGGTGATAATAATCGCATCGAACCCGGCCTTTTTCATCTTCCAACCAAAGAAACCACCACTATTGGCACTCATTGCCAACCCCGTGAGAGGTGCAATTGTCGAAACCTCAAACCTGCTTCCCAGCGGAATACCAGTGCCGGTCAAAGGTCCGGCTGCATATATGAGAACATTCTTATCGCTCAGCGGGTCGATCTTCGGGTCAACCATGTCGGTCAGGAGCCGGATGCCAAACCCCCGCCCCCCAAGATATCCCTTCTTGAGTTCAGGTGGCGTGGGTTTGATTGTAATTGTCCCGGTCGAGAGATCGGCATATACCATGTTTCCAGCGTATCCATCCATAATGCTTACCAAACAGTTACTTCGTGGTCATTGACTATAAAGGTTTGAATAGGGGATACTTTTCAGAGATAGAGCATAGCCGTTTTTGCGTGAAAGACCCCTGAATGTCCTCCAGGAATAAGCAGGATCAGTCAAAAAAACTATGTTCGACCCATACACGCTTCAATGAAACTGACCCGGAGAAGATACCGCCGGGACACGTAATCCCTTATCTATAACGACAACCAACAATTACCCACATAATGAGTGAGGGAAGAAACTCGTGAAAGAAATTACCGAAAGCTATGTACCGGCAGTCGTTGAAAGCGATGTCCGGGATTACTGGAAAGATAATAATACTTATCGTAAAACCAGGAAACTCCATGAATCAGGGCAGCCTTGGCTCTTTGTGGATGGTCCGCCTTACACAACCGGCTATATTCACCTTGGAACCGCCTGGAACAAAATCCTCAAAGACTCGATTATCAGATACCACTCAATGACCGGTCAGCATATCATTGAAAGAGCAGGTTATGATATGCATGGTCTCCCTATCGAGGTCAAAGTCGAAGAGAAACTCGGTTTCAAAAACAAGATGGACATCGAAAAATACGGTGTCGCAAAATTCATCGAAGAATGCCGGGAATTCGCTCTCACTCATAAAGACCTGATGAGCGACCAGTTCCGGGCACTCGGAACCTGGATGGATTTCGACGACCCATACCAGACGGTTGACAAGGGATACATGGAAGCTGCATGGTACACCCTCAAACGCTGTGATGAAGAGCATATGCTGGAGCGTGGGTCCCGCGTGGTCAACTGGTGTCCACGCTGTGGTACGGCTATCGCTGACGCAGAAGTCGAATACTGGGACGAAACCGACCCTTCGATTTTCGTCAAATTCCTTATTCAGGGAACCGAAAATGAATATATGGTCATCTGGACAACAACACCCTGGACTCTGCCGGCAAACGTGGCCGTAGCAGTAGGAAAAGACTTCGTCTATGCAAAATGCCGTGCGGTGAAAAATGGGAAAACCGAAGACCTCTGGATTGCAAAAGACCTCGCCGAACAGATTCTCAAATACGGAAAATATCAGGACTACTCCATTCTTGAAACAAAGACCGGAGCAGAACTCGCCGGAACAAAATACAACTCTCCCCTCGCATCTGTTGTTCCAATTCAGGAAAAAATCGAGCACCGCGTTGTCATTGCCGATTACGTTGCCATGGAAAATACTGGTATGGTCCATATCGCCCCGGGTCACGGCTGGGACGACTACCTCGTCGGTCTGAAAGAGAATCTCCCGATCTTCTGCCCGGTTGACGGAAACGGAAACTTCAACGAAGACGCAGGAATTTTTGCCGGCAAATACGTCAAGACACCGGAAACCAATCAGGAAGTCATTGATGCCCTCGGAGACTCCATACTTGCAGTCCGGAAAATAACCCATCGTTACGGACACTGCTGGAGATGTAAGACCCCGATTATCTATCGTGCAACATCCCAATGGTTCCTCAAAGCAAAGGATATCAGGGAAAAGATGCTCAAAGAAATCGCCGAAGAAGTCACCTGGTATCCGGAATGGGCAGGTTCGGCACGATTCCACGACTGGATCGAGGAAGCACGTGACTGGTGTATTTCCCGGCAGAGATACTGGGGTATCCCGATTCCGGTCTGGGTATGTCCGGTCTGTAATAAGTACAAGGTCGTCGGCAGGTACTCAGAACTCGAAGAGCTCTCCGGCCAGAAAATGACCGACCCCCACCGGCCGTATGTTGACGACATTACGATTCCGTGCGAATGCGGCGGAACGATGAAACGGATTCCGGACATTTTCGATGTCTGGTATGACTCGGGTATTGCCTCATGGGCAACCCTCCGCTTCCCGGAGAAGACAGAAGATTTCGCCAAATACTGGCCGGCTGACTTCATCCTCGAAGGACATGACCAGACACGAGGGTGGTTCTACTCACAACTCGCCTTATCCACGATTGCCTTTGGCAAATCCCCCTACAAATCCGTTCTCATGCACGGATTCGCTCTGGATTCAGATGGTAAAAAGATGAGCAAGAGCCTCGGGAACGTCATCGCACCCGAAGACGTTATTAAACAGTTCGGTGTCGACGTAATGCGTTATTACATTCTTTCGGCAAACGCCCCGTGGGACGATATGCGTTTCTCCCTTGAAGGAGTCAAGACGACCCACAGAATGTTCAATGTTCTCTGGAATGTCTACAAGTTCCCTCTGCCTTACATGGCACTCGACGGCTACAAACCGGCGACCCTGGATGGAGGAGAGTGGGATGCATCCCACGTCGAAGACCATATCAAGGATTACTGCAGAGAAGACCGCTGGCTGATTTCCCGCGTGAATTCTCTTGCAGCAGAGGTTACCAAAGAAATGAAGGTCTGCAGCCTTCACCGTGCGACCCGCCCTGTCAGCACATTCATTCTCGATGAACTCTCCCGCTGGTATGTCCAACTGGTGCGCCCAAGAATGTGGCTCGAGGAGGAGTCGGTCTCGAAGATGCAGGCATACGACACAATGTATTACGTACTTCGCCGGCTCATTACCATCTTCGCACCCTTCGCTCCGCACATTACCGAAAGCATGTATCAGAACATGAGGTGTGCAGGCGACCCCGAGTCAGTCCACATGGTCGACTGGTTCAGCGGCAATGATTCGCTCAGAGACACGGCTCTTGAAGAAGAGATGACAATTGTTCAGGGATTCGACGATGCAGCGGCAAACGCCCGCCAGAACGGAAAACGCAAAGGCCGCTGGCCTGTAGGAGAAATCATCGTCTCGACCGATTCACCCGCAGTAACCAACGCAATTTCAGTGATGAACGATATGTGCTGCGACCGGGCAAATGCACGATCTGTCAAAGTCGTGCAGGGAATCTGGGACAAAGTCGAATGGTCGGCACTTCCTGTTATGAAAGTCATCGGCAAACAGTTCGGACGTGACGGCCCTAAAGTGAAGGCATTCATTGAGGAGGCAAACGGCACTGCTCTGAAGAGCGCCATTCTTGAAGACGGCAGAATTGTCATGGAAAAGGACGGCTTTTCAGCCGAACTCAGCGAAGAACACATGACGTTTGAAGAGAAGATGCCGGAGAATATTTTCTCCTCGCCGATTGAGAACGGAATGGTCTACGTCGATGTGACCCTCACACCGGAACTTGAAGCAGAAGGATATGCCCGTGAGGTTATCCGCCGGATTCAGGAGATGAGAAAA
>DATESH010000175.1:0-2375 GCA_035270965.1 Methanocorpusculum sp. | reverse complement strand
CTCATCTTCCGCAAAGGCAGGGGTTCCCAAAGACACGGCTCTGGGGAAAACCGCAGATGAAATCTCCGAGATGGTTTCCTGTTACGCATCGGATGGCGGAGTCTTTTACAAACAGGGAGACCTTGTCAATGCGGCAGCTTCGTTTGCCTATGGATACGGATGGCTTGATGCAGGGGAATATCTTGGATATATCGCCGGCGGTATATCGGTTTTGCCGATAATCGATGAAAAAATCCAGGATTCGCTCTTGGAGCACCTCACGGAAAAAACATACAGGTATCAGAGAATGTTCACCGGGGCACTGAATGTGGTCACTCCCTCGCCAGATTCAGAAACCGCTATGTATTGTGCAGCAGAAACTCTCTGGAAAACTGCAAAATCCTATCTGATAAAAGGAGAAGAGAATCTCCCGAATGACCTCATCAATGCTCTGTTGGCATTTTCCTATGGATACGGATGGCTGGACTGCGGAGTCCGTGCCGGTCTTTTCTCGATTCACGGCGACCGGCATCTTTTCACTATCTAAAATAGTATCTTCCGCCACTTTTTTACCAGCTTCAGCACTTTGTCGGTGTATGGCGGGTATCGGAGAGCCACGTCAGGTTTGTTTTTTCGGATTACGACCGTCCGTTTACGGGTGAAGGTTTCAAGCGAATCCTTTCCATGATACTTCCCCATCCCGCTCGTTCCGACACCGCCGAAGGGGGCATTCTGGTTTCCGACCTGCATCATAACATCATTGATGCATACCCCGCCGGAAGGGTGAAGATCAATGAGCGTACTGCTGAATTTTTCGTTTGTGGAAAAGATGTAGAGTGCAAGCGGTTCTTTTTTGATTAGTCTATCCAGTTCGTCGATACTATCCCAGGAAATGACCGGCAGAATCGGCCCGAATATTTCCTCCTGCATAACCGGGTCTGAAAGACCGGCAGACAGAATCATCGGGGCGATTTTTCGTTCCTCCGGGTTGTGTTCGCCAGCTTTGAAGAGAACATTTCCAGTTGTTTCATACGATACCAGTCGCCGATATGCCTCTTCGGTCACGATTTTCCCATAGTCCGGGTTCGTCGCAGGATTATTTCCATAGAAGTTGATTATTTCCTCGCCGATTTTTTTCACGAGTTTGTCCTTAACTGTTTTATGCACGAGAAGATAGTCGGGGGCGATACAGGTCTGACCTGCGTTGGCGCATTTCCCCCAGGCAATCCGTTTTGCAGCAATTGGGATATCTGCCGTCCAGTCAATCACGCAGGCATTCTTTCCTCCGAGCTCAAGGGTAATCGGAGTAAGGTTTTTTGCCGCTTCTCCGGCAATCATTCTTCCCGTTTCTCTTCCTCCGGTGAAGAAGATGTAGTCATAGCGTGCTGCAAGATCGATCTCGTTTTCAACACTGACCCACTCTTCCGGGAAGACTTCTCCGAGAATCGTCCTGATGACTTTTGCCGTTTCCGGAGATCTGCGGGAAGTTTTTCCAAGCACGACATTCCCCCCGGCAATTATACCGGCGAGAGGGAGCATAAAGAGATGGAACGGATAGTTCCAGGGAGCGAGGAGAAGAACAAGACCGTATGGTTCGTGCCGAACAATAGTTTTTGCCGGAAAAAGTATGAGCGGGGATTTTACTTTTCTGAGTTTCAGCAATTTACTGGTGTGTTTTACAAGATAATCGATTTCATGAAGAACAGGGGCAATTTCAAAGGAGTAGGCCTCGAAGGGGGATTTTCCGAGATCGGCCTTTAGGGCTGCAAGAATGTCAGTCTCATGGGCTTCGATGGATGTCCGAAGGTTTTGCAGGGCAAGCAGTCTGCGTTTTATCGGAAGAGTATTGCCGGATTCGAAAAATGACCGGTGGGCAACTATTGACATACTGTCAAATAGGCTTCAAAAAAATAAAAAGGAATCTACCGTTTAAGCAGGTTTTCGTGAAGAACCCGGACACGGTCCCGTGCAGATTTTGTTTCCTCCTCATCCTTTGTAAAAGTTAGGGAAAGAATGTCTCCGACGGCAGTACCCTCAGGCAGGGTAACGAGCGGGAAAACCCCTAAGGGTCTCTCCCCGTCCGGATCCCGGAGAAGGAGGGACGCTTTGTTCTTTTCAATCATGTCAACGGTTACAAGAATTTTCATACATGCACGCCGTCTCCGGACACAAGGATGGTATCCGGGAAATGCTCGTTTTCGGTATAAACCGAGTAGGCAGAGCCGTCCGTTGTTATGACAACATCTCCGTCGAGGTCTGTCCGGTAAATAAACTCGCAGTATTTTGCGTACCGGGTGAGAGTTTCAATATGCGGGTGCCCGTAACTGTTTCCTGCGCCGACACTTATGACAATGATTCCGGGACTGACTGCTTCGAGGAATGCGTCAGTCGAAGAA
>DATESH010000174.1:0-4526 GCA_035270965.1 Methanocorpusculum sp. | reverse complement strand
TCGTATCCCTGAAGAACTCCACGGATCTCCCGTCCACCTTTCAGTGAAATGATTACCGGCTGGCGGTTCAGGACCTGATCTAAAATTTCAAGTGGTCGCTTTGTCATTGGATTACCTCTCGTTTCGCTCAGGGAGACTGCCCGGAAATGAAAAGCACTGGAGTGCCTTGCATTATGCAAAGCAAAGGCTTGCACACATGTTCCGGACGTCACACAAACTTAGAGACTCATGGACGAGTGCTTAATGTATTGGGTATGCAATCTGATAAAGGTAGCGCCATATCCCGACACTAAACGACTGAACAATTATAATTCCACACGTCAAATAATACATTAGCAAATGGTTGAACTAATTGTCAAAAAACGCCACGCCATTAAAAAAAGCCAGCTTGCAGCTTTGATGGCAAAACTATCTGAAAGCATCGGGAAGGATGCAGCACTATACAACGCCCCCATGATTGAAATAGCCGAGACTACGTCAAAATTCAATATCTATATCATCGACAAAAAACCGCTTGTAATTGAAAAGGATGACTGGGCGTTTCCCACGCTCCGCGGCGCAATAGCACGACCGTTTTCCGGCAGAAGAATTGTGGTTGACATGGGGGCAATTCCCTACATGATTAACGGCGCGGATATTATGCGCCCGGGTATCGTTTCAGTGTCAGATGATGTACGGGCAGGTCTGCCGGCACTCGCGGTTGATGAGAGCCATGACAAACCCCTTGCAGTAGTCCTCCCCCTTTATGATGCAAAGGACATTATCGCGCTTGAAAAAGGAAAGGCGGCGAAAAATCTGCATTACATCGGAGACGAGCTTTGGAATATGGAAATCTAATGTCACTATACAGATAGAATTAAATAACCACCAACTAAACTATTTTTCATATGGGATTTCTAGACGGTGTATTCGGATCGAAAGAAAAAGCAACGAATGAAGATTCTTACATGAAACTTGACCTTCAGGCATACGAGGGGGCTGTCGGTGAAAATGAACCGGCAACGATGTATGTCAAGGTTGCAAGCATTACAGATATCAAAGACTGCCCGAAGATTAAAGACGAAATCTACAACGGGAATATTGTCATCGTCGATATCACCAAACTGAAACTCGACAAGATTATGTTCGACCGTGTAATGGGTGATCTTCGCGCAGTATCCCGCGATGTAAACGGTGATATTATCGGACTTGGAGACCAGCGTTATGTAATTGTAGTGCCGACCGGTGTTCGTATTTCCCGTGAAAAAATTGGCGGATACTAACACCCGATGCGCCAAGTAGTTCCCGGCCCATGCCCGGATTGTGGAAAGGAAATTAATTACATCTATGACACGGAGAATATCCCTTACTTTTCCGACATTCTCCTGATTAGCGGTGTATGCAGCTGCGGCTTTAAGATTGTTGACACCTCGGTTCTGCAAGACAATGAACCTTCCCGCTGGGAGATGAGAGTAGAGACTCAGGCTGACCTGAATACACGAATCGTCCGGAGTATGCAGGGCGAGATTGACATCCCCGAGTTCGGCATAAATATCCATCCGGGTCCCTCCTGCTTTGGATTTGTATCAAACGTTGAAGGAATCCTTGACCGTGCGAAGGATGCAGTCAGAAATGCCCTATTCTCCTGTGAAGGAGATGAAATCCATCGGGCAACCGAACTCCTGACAGACATAGAAAAAGCCAGAAACTCTGAAATTCCATTCACCGTCATCATAACCGATCCGAGTGGAAACTCGGGCATAGTTTCCTCAAAAGCCAAAAAGACCAAACTCGATATTGAGCCGGATGCAGACGGATACTCTGTGAAACCGCTCACGTAAAACAACATGGATAACCCAAGATATATTCCCACGGCGGAGGAGGTAAAATGCCTCACTGCTTTTTTAAAAATACGTATCGTCCCCGAACTGGATAAACTGACGATTCACTATATCGAAAAAGTAACTGGCAAATCATGGAATGATGAGGCAGTGCTGGAAAAAATCCGGAACGCCATCATTGTCCAGAAGGAGTCATACTGGAAAGATGGCCCGAAAAAGAGCATTGCCTATAAGGGAGCATACAGTGTTCTCGGCTACATGGCATACCAGATGCCGGGCTATGTTATCGAATTTTCCGAATTTTTCGCCAATATGGTGACCTCAGGACTTATCCGGAAACATGTCAGAATCCTGGACATAGGTGCCGGGCCCGGAACAGTCTCCATCGGAGTTGCCCGTGTTCTGTCCTGTCTGGACGGAATGACCGCAGACATCACTGCCCTCGAACGCTTCGATACCCATATAGAAGCATATATGACGGTAGTTCCCGCGTTTTTGAAAAATGCCGGTGACAAAGTTACAGCTGGAAAACCACTTGCCAAAGACATTACCCTGGAAATTCCCGATGGCGAGTTTGACATGATCGTCTGTTCAAACGTCATCAACGAACTGACAAATCTGGACCAGGAGAAAAAAGCAGAGCTCATCATGAATTTGTCAAAGCATCTTGCAAGTGACGGGAACCTGGTATTAATCGAACCGGCTGACCTCACCAACGCAACGATGCTTCGTGACCTCTCACGCGATGTGAAGAAGAGAGGGCTCACCATCTATGCTCCCTGCAACGATCTCCGGGGCGTATATTGTGCCGTTTCACCCTGCTGGACATTCCAGCCCTATGAGGACATCAAACCGACTACCCTTATGTTCACACTCGGCGGCGAGGAGGAGAAGTTCAGGTTCGTAAACACTGATGTTAAGTTCTCATATGCAATTCTCAGGACTGACGGACACAGGAAATGCGGATACAAAATCCCGGGTGAGGCAAAGAGGGCTAGACTCTCCCAGCTCAAAAAGCATCTGGAAAAACGGATTCATATTACTGTTTCAGTAATGTCGGCCGATATCGGCGATGCGAAAAACTACCTGTTCCTTGTTTGTGATGGAACGGGAACAACGCCGACTTACGTTGCTTTACCGGCATTTCACCGGACTTCCGATCACGAAGCACTGCTTACGGCGTCATACGGCTCTGTCGTGGCGATTGACTCGGTTCTTGTCAGATTCAACAAAGAGCAGGGTGCATACAATCTGCTCATGGGTCGGGAAAGTTTTACCCGAATGATTGCCGGCGTCTCAACCGGGAATAAAGCGCCGGACAAAACAGTATTACTCAAAGAGAAATACGGGAGACAACCGTCACCAAATTATCTGGGAAAGAAAGGAAGAAAGCCCTCTTCCAAATAATTTTTTAGTTTTTTAAATTATTAAGTGAGAATCTGGAAATCTGTTTTTGTCTTGTCTGCCTTTTTGTAAAGGGGTTCTTTGGGCGTACTTGGAAGACAGCAAAAATCACGAAAAAAAAGGGAAAAAAGTATCTCAGGTGATTGCCGCGCCTTTCAGCATGACTTTGTGTTCTTCGATAACATGACCGACAACTTTCGATCCCTTCACCATCGAAAGTATGGTATCCACACTTTCTTTTGGCACGATGAATGCAAAGCCCATACCCATATTGAAGGTGCGGTAGAGTTCATTCGTTTCAAGATCTCCTTTCTCGGCAATCCATACAAGAATTTCCGGAACCCCAATCGGGTCTTCAATGGCAAATCCATAGCTGGAGATTCTGAGGAAATTCAACAGACCTCCGCCAGTCACATGGCACATTCCGTGCACAACCGTTTTGCTGCAGACATCAAGAACCTCAGCGTAGATTCTGGTTGGAGTGAGTAAAGCCTCACCGACAGTCCTGCCGGACGGAAGTACGGTTTTGTATCCGCCGTTTTCTTCGGCAACCTTTCGTGCGAGCGTATAACCATTCGAGTGAACGCCGGTGCTTGCAACACCGATGATGACATCCCCCGGGACGACTTTTTCGCCGGTTACGACTTTGTCTTTGTCCTGAATACCAAGACAGGTTCCTGCAAGATCAAGTCCGGAAATCATTCCCTTCAGAGTTGCAGTCTCGCCGCCGACTATATTCATGTTGGACTGGCGGGCTCCCTCGTTTAGACCAATGCCAATCTGAACCATCTGGGGAGTATTGACTCCTTCGGTGGCGATGTAATCCACGAATCCAATCGGCTCGATGTTCATGACATACATGTCATTCACGTTCATCGCGATACAGTCGATTCCGACCGTCGTCCAGTCCTTCAGGTCGTCAGCGACACGCATCTTTGTTCCAACACCATCAGTGCAGAGCGATAGGACTTTACTGCCCAGATCAATCAGACCTGAGAAGTGTCCTACATCGCCGACCATACTGTGTTCACCGATACGTCTAAAGCTCAACTGGCGAATCAGGGCTTTTACGCCATCTGTCTCAAGGTCGATGTCGACCCCGGCATCCTTGTATGAATATTTTTTTGTCATGCTTCCTCTTTGTCAAGATGGTATTCTTCATGAATAGCTTTTACTGCACGGACTCCGTCGGACTCCTTCACAACGAACGAGACGTTCACTTCCGAGCCCTGTGAGAGCATCAGTACATTAATTTTGGCAAGTCCGAGTCCGTGGAAAATCCGGTAAAGGGTTCCGGGAGTT
>DATESH010000173.1:0-5334 GCA_035270965.1 Methanocorpusculum sp. | reverse complement strand
AAACCCGATAACTCCGCCGTTGTACGGGGACTTCGTCCGTTTCTCGGGTCGCTCGCGTTTTTCCCGGCGGGCAGGCCTGCCGGAATGCTCATCTGACGGGACCAGACCCCCGCCGAATGACGTCCCGCAAAGGGCACAATTCTCGGCATCCACATGATTCCGGGCCCCGCACGCAGGACAATACTTTTCCTGCGAATTCCTCACCGGAGGCGGAGTAACCGTCGTCACCGTAAACTGCTTTGTTTCAGGCGCATACACCCGGGTCTGCTCTTCAGGAAGAACATCGCCAAGCATCCCAATCCACTGCTCACGGTCCGGTATAGACGGGAATAGAAGATGCATCTCCTTCTCCCCGTCACGCCCGCTGATTAAAAGAGCAATTCCCGGCTCCCCAACCTCACCGGCAAGCCGGTTCGCACGTTTAAGCGTGCTGATGGCAAACTCCCCCAGTATCCCGGTCTTACCCCCAATAACCAATCTGGTGCTCGTCAGATGCAGAGTAACATAATTCCGTTTGATCCGGACCCCGCCGGTCGAAACAAGAAGCCTTTCACCTGCATCCGGAACGAAATTCCCGATACAGGTCACGGTCACCGGTTCGGGAGTGGTAGAAATGAGCGGCATTCTTACCGGTAATACTGCCCTCAGTTCACGCATCCATGCATCGCGGGCAGACTCTGTCGGAAAAGAAAGCAGCATCTGTTTTGCTCCGGACTGGAAACCAACCGAAATCGCTATCGACGGTTCACCACCGTCATTTTTTAATTCGGCAGCATCCATCAGTTCTGCAATGGCAAATTCCCGCCCGATCTTGCCGGTATTATTCTGCATAATCAGACGAACATTCGTAAGATAAAGTGTATAATATGTCCGCTTGACCCGGACACCTGCGGTTTCGATAATGACTGACTCGCCGGCAATGAATTCGGGTCGGACCATATTCTCCGAAATATTGGGATGCGGACTGACATTAACTTCCCGGACCGGTTCGGCACTCCGTGCCGGAGCTACCCTACCATCTCCCGGAACAGCAAACGGTTTATCCCCGGTAACCTCTCCGATATGTTCTATCCATGCCTCCTGCTCTCCGGTCTTGAAAACATCCCCGACCGGAAATCCCCAGACCATCTCTTTCTGCCCATAAGGCGTAGAAATAGCGAGCATCAGACCAGGTTCATGATTGCCCAGAAAACACTTACGGGCTGAAAGAATGCTGCTGATCTTGAACTCGCGATCCGATGGACCTCCTTCGATGATAAGGCGTTCACTTGTGAGGGTGGCAAGATACTGCCGGTTCTTTACCATCACCGGGGAAGCGTAATGCTGAACTTCGTGTGCATGCATTTCAAAAGGAGACATGAATTTTGATGTAAATTGTTTTCACTTATAAGTATTTATACATGTCAAACCGATATACGATGATTTAATACCTTTGCGTGTGCATTTGGATAACATGACTGAAAATTCATGCCCATACTGTGGGAACCCCTTCGGTTCGTTACTCGCAAAAGGCATTCTGATGATCATCCTCGGCATTCTGATGATGGTTTTCACCTTTGCAACTATATTTGTCGGTGAAACCCTTCTGGTGGTTTTCCTGATTTTTATCGGGATTGCCCTTCTGACTTCCGGAACGACCTTCTTCGGCGAGGTAAAACGCACCTGGTGGGTCATCGTCCTTGGTATTCTTGCAATTCTTCTCGGTATTCTGACGATTTTCTTCCCGGAAATGATGCTTATCTATACAATGTATTTCATCGCCGCCGCAGCTTTAGTTGGCGGGATTACCGACCTTACGCTGGCAATTATGGGTAAATCTGGACAGATTAACCGGGTATTAGTCGCAATTTCAGGTATTCTCGGCATCGCCCTCGGTATCATGTTCATGCTGAAACCACTCCTCTCTGCTCTTACACTGGCTCAGGTCGGCGGTATCTTCTTCTTCGCATTTGGTCTCGTAGCAATTATCGAGGCATTTGGACAGAAGAGTGCAGGTAAAAAAGCAGAATAATCTTTGAGAACCACACTCAACCTTTTTTAGTGTAGATTATATTTCCAGTTAGAAATGCAGCGGGGTTACATATATGCCCGCAAAAAATATATTCACTGAAAAAATCAGCGTTTCCAGTAGGGTTTCCTCTGGGCTTCACGCAGATATTTTTCCAGGCTTGCAATCTGGTCCCAGAGGGAATGGACCTGAGCCTTGAGTTCGGCAACCTCCACAGACACTGCGGAAACGGCATCCAGTATTGCGACATTATCTGCCTCGGATTTTTCCCGGATGGCAGAAAGCCGGTGATCCATGGTGGTAACACTGAATTCAGCCGAGCGGATGGCAAGAATAAGTTCTTCCTCGGTTTCAGATCTGGGAATTGGTTTAGGCACATCTTTTTCCGGGTCCTTCCCTAGGTCAACACCCAGTTTTTTCATATCCTCGGTTGCCCGATCTTCTAGAGATTTCCCGCCGCGGATTGCCTGGATGATGACCTCTTTTGGAAGACCCTGTGCCCTGAGATCTGCGATTTTTCTGAACCGGTCGACAACATTGTCATCATAGACATTCACTCTGCCAATCTTTTTGCAGGGGAGAACCACTTCATATTCCATTGCGATGTCCCTGCAGACACCCTCATCTATGCCAAGAACTCCGGCAATCTCAGCAATTTTTTTTGTATTCTCTGCCATAATACTCCTTTAGAAGACTATTGCTCCAGGAAAATAAAAGGCTTGGTAATCAGAGGCGGGTTATAATAATCTGAAAAAAAGAGAAAGGTTCAGGCATTGATGGCTTTCATCTCTTTCTTGAACAGAATACCCTCAATCAATGCGGCAATTCCGCCGACAATCAGGAATATTCCCAGGAAGAGAACTAAAACCTCTGCACCTAATACCGGGTGGAACAGGAAAAGGAAACCAACAAGGAAACCAAGAAGTCCTACAATAAATGTCAGAACACGAACACCTGCAGATAATCCGTGACCAAATGCAACAATGACATCAGTCAGACCAGAAAGGAGTGCAATGACACCGACTATAATTGTTCCGAAAGTTATCATAAACGCGGGATTAACAAAGGAAACGATAGCTACAATAATACCTATTATACCAAGAAGAATCATCCACCAGGTTGATTTCGGCTCGCCGAAGGCAGCAAACCCGGAAAACAAGGCTGCGATTGATACAAACAGCAGGATGAATGCAATTAAATACGCGCCCAAATTCATAGTTGCAAACGGAAACACCAGACAGAATACGCCAAGCAGAACAAAAATGACTGCTTTGAGAATCTGATACTTCCATGCATTCGGATTGAGCACCTGCTCCATTACGACAACAGTTGTCATGCAGAGAAAATGCTACATCAGAGTAGATAAACTTAACTAATTTATGAACAGAAATACGTGCTTCTACTGAATAGCCAGATGTTTTACGACTTATCTCCCCATCATCTGCATCGAAACATTTTCCTTCACCGGAGCCTGGAACACCGGTGTTATACATCGGCATAAGGATTTTATCACATTTTTGATTAGATTTATCTATCCTGCATGAATGCTATTTTATTATTTATCTGCGGACAGATATATTAAAACAACATGGACAATCAAACCTTCGAGGCACTGAAACTTCTCAAAAATATCTCTCTGTACACCGAAACCTATGGATGTACCTATAACACAGGCGATACAGAGAAAATCATGGAAATTGCCCGGAGTCAGGGGTGTGTTCCGGCATCGTCCCCAGAGGGAGCAGATGCCGTATTAATCAATACCTGTGTGGTCATCGAAAAGACCGAGAAGCACATGTACGAACGGCTGAACCTTTACGCAGACAAACTCCTTTTTGTTACCGGCTGCCTCCCCCCTGTCGCTGAGGAAGTTTTAAAAAGCAAATATCCGCATATTCACATTATCGACCAGACCTATATCCACTCCTGCTATATGGAAGTAGGAACAGCTCATGCGGGAACTACTGCTGTTCTCCAGATTGCCAGGGGATGTAACGGGCACTGTACCTATTGTATCACAAGACTTGCCAGGGGAAAGCTGGTGAGTTTTCCGATCGGGGATATCGTCCGGCAGGCAACGAGTATCATTGAAGCGGGTGCGACTGAGATCCAACTTACAGCCCAGGACACGGCATCATGGGGTATGGATAGAGATGAAGGGCTTAGACTCCCGGATCTCTTGAGACAACTATGCAAAATTCCGGGTAAGTTCATGATCCGCATCGGCATGGCAAACCCTGACACGCTCCTCCCGATTCTTGATGATTTTCTCGCAGCACTTTCAGACCCGAAAATCTTTTTGTTTCTGCACATCCCGGTCCAGTCCGGTTCTGATGCGGTCCTCAGATTGATGGGACGCCGATATACTTCGGCACAATATGAAGAAATCTGCCGGCGGGCACGCGGGGTGTATCCCGATATCCGGATATGCACGGATTATATCGCCGGATTTTCGGGCGAAACAGATGATGACGCGGCATCATCCGTTGCTCAGATTGAGAAAACAATGCCTGGCAAGGTAAACATTACACGGTTTTCGGTCCGGCCGAACACGCCGGCTTCGAAGATGAAAAGAATCCCCGAACCAATAAAAAAACAAAGGTCACTAAACCTTACCAACGCGGCAAATACTGTATATGATGAGAATAACAATGCACTGATTGGAAAGATACTTTCCGCAGTCGTTACCAAAGTAGTGAAAAAAGGGAGCGTGACTGCGCGGGACAGAACATATCAGGATATTGTCATCATGGAAGAACTTCTAATCGGGACTGAAATCACCGTGAAAATTACCGGACATCGACGTCACTATCTGATTGGCGAACGGATTTCCTGAAAAAATCTCAGAGAATAATTATCATTCTTTTTTTACGTCACTCAATTTCATGCAGACATCGAGTTACACTTCAAGATGAAAGAACAGATTAAGAGAAATACTGAATTTTGAATAACATTAAAAAATGATGACGCGGATTTCCGCATCATTTATTGATGGTGGTGAAAAATATCAGCGCTTTGCTTTTGCTTTTGCGCCCATCATCGATTTCTTTGAACGGCGAATCCGGCGGCGAATACGCTGATCTGCGATCTTCGGACCGCGCCCGCGTCCACGTCCCTGCTGCGGATTGTTTGCCATGCGGCTGTCAATCTTTGCAACAATGCTCGCTCTTTTAAATCTCTGATTCGGTCCGGGTTTTTTGACCTCTCCCTCTTTTTGTGGGACAAGGCGAATCTGACCGCTTACACCCTTTACTTGGTGCCAGTTGATGCTTCCTGTCTTACCCATATTGAACTCCGTATTTTGTTAGTGTCCCATTCACTTAAAC
>DATESH010000172.1:0-2859 GCA_035270965.1 Methanocorpusculum sp. | reverse complement strand
ATTTTTATATGACTCCGCCCAAGTTCATCTACCACCAGCATCGCAGCCGTGACTTCGTCCACCAGACCGCCGAGAGACTCGGCTTTTTTTTCCACACGCTCATCGAACGCTTCTTTTGTGAGCAGATCCGATACGAGCGCGTAATGCATTATTAATTCCTGTGCCAGGACGGAACGACCACGCAGGCGTTCATCTCTTCATAGGTTTCTGCACGGCGCATTAGTTCTTCCTTGTCACCATTTACTAGTATCTCGGCACATCGTGGTCTCGAGTTGTATTGGGATGACATGGAAAATCCGTATGCTCCAGTATCTAAAACGGCAATAAGGTCCCCTGCAATCACTGTGGGCAGTGTCCTGTCAGCTGCGAAAATATCCCCGGTTTCGCAGATAGGGCCTGTGATTGTGTAGGTTCCGGCCTTTGGCTGGTCAGCCTTGTTTGCAACAACTACCTCGTGCCATGCGTCATACATCGTCGGGCGAATCAGCAGATTGAATCCGGCATCAACATTCACGAAGGTCTTGTGAACCTTCTTCACCGAGTTTACAGAAGTCAGAAGAATTGTCGATTCGCCAACCATCCATCTGCCAGGCTCGACCCAGAATGCGGGTGAAATCCCTGCTTTCTTACAGCCTTCGATGAATACCGGCATCACTGCGGCGGCATACTCCTCAGGAGTGGGTGCCTTGTCCAGAGTTCCCTCACGGTGATAAGGAATACCAAGCCCGCCGCCGAAATCAACGAACTCAAGCTTCACGCCGATTTTCGTTACCTCTGCAGCGACGTTCATAATAACTCCGCAGGCGATTGCGAATGGTTCTACTTCGAGAATTTGAGATCCGATATGACAGTGCATGCCGACTGGAATGACATATTCCATGGACATAGCTTCCCGGTATGCATCCAGAATCATTTCGGCAGGGATGCCGAATTTACTGTTCTTAATACCGGTTGCAATTTTCGGGTGGGTTGGCACATTGATCTCCGGATTCACACGAAATCCGATCTTGACGGTTTTTTTGAGTTGCTTTGAAATGGCATCAATCTGACGGAGTTCGTCAACTGAGTCCACTGAAATTTTTATACCCTTTTCAATTGCTGCACGGAGATCCGCCCCTGTTTTTGAACTGCCGTTGAAAAGTAACTTATCTGGGGACATACCTGATTCAAGTGCCGCACGCATCTCACCAAGGGAAAAAATATCAGCACCTGCGCCTTCACGTGCCAGGGTGTGGAAGAGAACCGGATTCTCGTTAGCCTTGGCAGCGTAGAGTAACTGAACATTCTCAGAATATTTTTTCAGGGCAGCTTCGTAACGTCTAAAATTTCCGGTCACGTGATTTTCATTCGTGACATAGAGTGGTGTTCCATACTTTTTTGCAAGAGTCACGCAGTCTGCGCTGCCGCAGAAAAGGTGACTGTTTTTGACTGACAGTGATTCAGGAAGGTTCATCTTATCCTCTGATACCGCATGCCTTCATGCGGGAAATTGCTTCATTGATTCTCTCAACCGGGCGGGTTACGGCAAAGCGGACGTATCCTTCGCCTGAAGCACCGAATCCGTTTCCAGGTGTTACTACGATTCCTGCCTCGTTAATCATTTTTGCAACGAATTCAACCGAGTCAGGAACCTTCAGCCATACATAAAATGTTGCTTTCGGGACAGATACTTCGAATCCGAGTGAGCGAAGACCGGCGATAAGAGCGTTTCGGCGTTCCTGGTAAACAGCACATGCCTGACCAACACATTCCTGCGGACCAGTAAGGGCGGTGATTGCTGCCTGCTGAATTGCGTCAAAGACACCGGAATCGATATTCGTTTTGACTCTGCCAAACGCTTCGATGAGGGATGCATTTCCTGCACACATACCGATACGCCAGCCTGTCATATTATAGGTCTTTGAAAGGGAGTGTGTCTCAAGTCCGACTTCCATTGCCCCTTTCGCCTGAAGGAAGGAAGGTGCTTTGTATCCGTCGAAGGAAATCTCCGAGTAGGCATTGTCGTGGACGACAATGATGTCATTGTCCTTTGCAAACTCAACAGTCTCTTCGAAGAAGTCTATGGATGCCACTGCCCCGGTCGGATTGTTCGGATAGCCGATGAACATGAGTTTTGCACCGGCGCGAACATCCTTCGGAATCGTGGAGTAGTCCGGGAGATAATTGTTCTTTTCCAGGAGCGGCATCGGGTAGCACTTCCCTTCAGCGAAAAGTGTGGCGGTCTTGTAGACTGGATATCCCGGATCGGATGCCAGAACATAATCTCCAGGATTCACGAAAGCCTCGGGCATGTGGGCGATTCCCTCTTTGGAGCCAATCAAAGCAAGGATTTCTGTTTTCGGGTCAAGCTTTACACCGAAACGACTGTCATACCATGCTGCGACTGCCTGTCTATATTCAGGCATCCCGAGATAGTCCGGGTAGTGATGGTTTTTCGGGTTATGTGCCGCTTCACATAACGCATTGACAATGTGATTAGGAGTCGCTAAATCCGGATCTCCTACTCCAAGATCGATTAAATCAACGCCCTCGGCACGCTTCTGTGCCTTCATCGCATCTATCTGGGCAAAAAGATACGGGGGTAAGTTATCCAGCCGTTTTGCGTACATCACATATTCATTGAACCTGCAATAAATTAAGTCGTTCGTCAGGGTATCCGTAACTGATTTTTTTAGCACTGCCTGGAGGAACGATGGAACAATGGAACGATGGAATAATTACAAAAGGGGAAATGAGGATAAAAAATTATGCCGAGGCGTGTGTGGGCGCCGCGGTCATCTTAGGCATATAAATTGCCTGACGTGCATCCCGGAAATTAAATTTCTCGATGATGAGTCCGTTTTCCTTTAACCGTCTGAG
>DATESH010000171.1:0-3549 GCA_035270965.1 Methanocorpusculum sp. | reverse complement strand
AACTGTTGTTTATACCGGAGCGGGAGGGTCGGTTGTAATTGCTGATAAAAAGTTTTCCCGCGAAGGCGGGGTGGAAGTCAATGCAGCATTTACGACCGATATAACTGAAGGCACAAATGCCACGGTCCAGGTAAAGACGGGGATTTTAAATGCAAGTCCTCTTCCCGGCGTAATTGCAGATCAGGCAGATATCTGGGTAGCACTCAAATCAGGGTCAGATCCGGCGAAATTGAAGTTCACTGCCGAAGAAAGTTCGGCTAACTTGACATATTCCTGGACCAGCGGAAACGAGTATACAGCTAACACAAGAGATGCGGAGTTTACATATGATACAACAGGATTCTACACGGTCCGTTTAGATATCAGTAATACCACTACAGGTGATGTTGGAACAAGCTCAAAGATAATTGCGGTGAGAGATTCGGGCGTTACCGCGCTATCATGGGTCAAGAAAAATAGCTCAGATAAATTAATGGGGTATATAGCAAAGACGAAGACAGGTCTGGGACTGATCGCAGCAGATGGAGGGTGGGTACTTCAAGATGATATCCCATCTTTCGGAATCGTTTTCAAAGTAGTAATAACCGACGTAATACCCAACCCAGGCACATACAGTCAGGTAAAATCAAAAGTAAATATGGTGAACGAAACATGGTATCATACAGTAGGGGTCTTCAATGACTCCGGAACAAATGATAAAGAGATGCTCAGAATATATATTAATGGTTCAGCTCCGGATTCCCAAATACCTGATAATAATCCCACCAGAAAAATATATTTTGCGCCGACGAGTTCGACCATCAATACAAATCCGTTATTCAACATATCATCATACTCTGAAGTGCCGTTTCCACTCAGAGATGAGGAGATTGCATTTATATATCTTGCTGAGTTAGGATATTCGCGGTAACCCGGTCCGGATATCGGGCATACCCGTTTCATCCGACCGCAAAAACACACTATCTCTTTATGGATATAAAACCCATAAATATCCGGATATCTCCATGGCAGAATACGAAGACACCTACGAAAAAGTCATTGACCTTGCACGCAGAAGAGGTTTTGTCTGGCCTTCTTCTGAGATATACGGATCCGTCGCCGGGTTTATCGACTACGGACCCCTTGGGGCAATGATGAAACGCCGCATTGAAAATATCTGGCGCCACTTTTATGTAGTCCAGGAAGGATACTACGAAATAGAATGCCCGACAATCGGTATCGAACCAATATACGTTGCCTCGGGACATGTCGGCGGATTCTCCGACAAAATGTTCCAGTGCCCGCATTGTCAGGAGTTCCTTCGTGCAGACCACGTAGCCGAAGCATTCGGCATCCCGCATGCAGGAACTATGTCAAAAGAGGACCTCCACAATGCCCTCGTTGACAAAGAATGCCCCGCATGCGGCAAAGTCCTTGGAAATGTTGAAGTCTTTGATTTCAACCTCATGTTCTCGACCTCAATTGGTCCCGGAGGACAGAGAAAAGGATACCTCCGCCCCGAAACCGCACAGGGAATGTTCGTGGATTTCCCAAGACTCCTCAGATTCTATCGGGACCATCTCCCGTTCGGTGCAGTCCAGATCGGAAAATCCTACCGGAATGAAATCTCCCCCCGTCAGGGAATGATCCGTCTCCGTGAATTCACCCAGGCAGAAGCCGAAATATTCGTTCACCCGAACGAAAAGAATCACCCGAACTTCGACCGCTACGCCGACTACAAAATGCCCCTCTGGGCCATTGAGCAGCAGACAAACGAAACCGCTGCCGTCATCAAAACAATGCGGGAAGCAGTCGATCAGGGAATCATCGCCAACGAATATGTGGCATACTATCTGGCAATGACCCATGATATTCTGACAACCGTCGGATTCAACCCTGACAAAATCAGATTCCGGCAGCACATGCCCGATGAACGTGCCCACTATGCTACGGACTGCTGGGACGCAGAAGCCCTGTCCGACCGCTTCGGCTGGGTCGAAATCGTCGGAATCGCCGACAGGACCAACTATGACCTCAAAGCGCACGCACGAGTGTCTGGTCAGAAAAACACCGTCTTTGTCCAGTATCCGGAACCAAAAAAGGTCCACCACAAAGCAATCGTGCCGAACTTCGGCAAACTCGGTCCGGCATACAAAGGCAAAGCAAAAATCATATCCGAACAGATGCTTACCTCCACCCCCGAAGCAGACGGCATTCATCTGAAAATCGACGGCGAGGACATCCTTATCACGCCTGACATGTTCACCGTCAGAGACGAAATCGTCGATGTCTTCGGTGAGGAAGTCATGCCGCACGTCATCGAACCATCCTATGGTATCGACAGAATCTGTTACATGGTCTTAGAGCATGCCTATGCGGAAGATGTCGCAGATGGAGAAGCCCGGACGGTAATGCGGTTCAAAAAAGAGGTCGCACCCATCCAGGTCGCCGTTCTGCCTCTGATGGCACGGGACGGACTTGACGAAATTGCAAAGAAACTCGTCTCTGAACTTCAGGACGAAGGCATCCAGACCGAATACGACGATGCCGGCGCAATTGGACGTAGATACAGAAGACAGGACGAAATAGGCACACCTTATTGTATTACTGTGGATTACGACACCAAAGACGATACCACCGTAACAATTCGCGACCGTGACTCGATGGCGCAGATCCGCGGACCTTCCGCCAATGTTCTCAAAGCACTCCCGGGTCTTCTCAAAGGCAAACTTTCCTTCGATAAATCCATCTTATGAGTTTCCTCAGCCGCAAAAATATTCCTGAAAATACTCTGGAAGACAGATCCTATCAGACAAGCATCGCAAAACATGCCCTTCAGGGGAACACACTTCTGGTTCTCCCGACCGGTATGGGAAAAACCGCAGTCGCTTTGCTCGTCGCGGCAGAGAAAATAGAGTCCGGGAAAATCCTCATGCTTGCTCCGACCAAACCGCTGGTCGAGCAGCATTTCCGCTATTTTTCAAAGAATCTCCTCATAAATGAAGAGGATATAGTTATGTTCACCGGCACCACCCCATCGGCGAAACGGATAAAGATGTGGGAAAAAGCCAAATTCTGCGTCTCGACTCCGGAGGTCATTAAAAACGATATTATTGCCGGGCGATATGATCTCACGGACGTAGCTCTTCTGATTGTCGATGAATGTCACCGGACTGTCGGGAACTATGCCTATGTTTTCATCGGCGAACGATACAATGCGACGGCAAAAAATCCGCTTCTTCTCGGTATGACGGCTTCTCCCGGGTCGGATGCCGGGCAGGTTGCGGATATCTGCCGGAATCTTTCGATAAATATCGTGGAAAGCCGTGTTGAATCCGATCCCGATGTCCGGCCGTATGTTCACGAACGCGAAACCGAATACATTATGGTCGACCTCCCGGAAGATCTCTGGCTGGCTGTTTCGGTTCTGAATACGATGATCGAGGACCGGCTCACGAGTCTTTCTGCCCTCAATTACCGTGTGCCAAAGAGGGAGGCTCTTTCGATGAAAGCCATCAATGCCCTCATGGTCCAGATTCAGGCAAGAATGCAGGAGAAGGACAAGACGGC
>DATESH010000170.1:0-10489 GCA_035270965.1 Methanocorpusculum sp. | reverse complement strand
CCCGTCTTTACCTGGACCGTGGCATTTGTGCCTTCAGTTATATCGGTCGTAAATGCTGCATTGACTTCCACCCCGCCTTCGCGGGAAAACTTTTTATCAGCAATTACAACCGACCCTCCCGCTCCGGTATAAACAACAGTTACCTGGTGGAGAGGATGAATAATACCGAGATCCCAGGTAAGTGTGGTGCCCGGGGAAAAATCCCGGTCTTCTGCACCGAATGCCTGTGTCTTGTCAACACCATTCACAAGGATTTCATACTGTCCTGCAGGAAGTGTGTCTCCTGCAATATGGGCAAGGGAAATAACCCCGTCCTTATCTGAAATAGTAATTCCTCCTATTGGTGTCGAATTCAGATCTCCAAAACTCATGACGCTCAAAGCAAGAATTCCAGCCATTAATATAGTGAGGGCAAGTATCAATAGAGTGGCGATTACCGGAGTTATTCCATTATCATCCCTGCCGCTATTCTGAGCCATTATCTGAAGTATCCTCTCTCACTGAATATATAGTTGTTTAAATACGTGCTTATATCCGTGAATTCCATCATCATTTCTGCATATTACCTCACTTTTTTCAGGCAGGGGACGATTCCGGAATATCTGTCAAAGAGAAAAATATCTTTATCTGCCGGGACTGATCTCCTTAACCGGATGGCGGGACGTGCGGTGTTCTGAGAATTTTTATCTCCCGATTATAATTTTTCTCTCCGATTATTGGATATACTTTTTAAAAAAAGTGCACCTGACCGGCTGATTACGGGGATAATCCGGGAAAGGGGTAATCATAGAGTTTCAGGTGGTAATAATAATTTGCATCCTCTCGTCTTGGGTCTGTCTCCATCGTATTAAGTCAAAAACATTATATGGATGTAAAGACATGTTGAAGGGATAATCAATATGGAGGAATATTAAATATGGCGCCAAAAAAAAGGCAAAAGGATTTGATGCTGCTGTTTTCTAATCTGACGCAGAAAACAAAGATTATGGAGCCGATGAAAACGCTTCACGGGACACTTCGCGATCAGGATGCAGTGGAACGTGAAATCGCTTTAATTATGCGTGAAATTCGGGAACTCGGCTTTTTTAAGACAAAGCTTGAACCAATCCAACTTGCGCGGTTAATCACATCTTTCTATGCCGGAAAGAATGATACGGAAATTGCACGGGAACTTGGTGATGAGAAACTTTCGAAGACCGTTGCAAGAGCCCGGGTCCAGTTGAAACTGTTCCGCGATCTGGATTTCAATATGCCGTTCGACCCGGCACAGATGAAGACCCTCATGAGTACTGAGATGACGATGAAGGAAATCTCCGAGCAGCTTGGCATTTCCCCGACCACTCTCCGTGAATATCGTCATGTAATCGAGCAGAAGGAGGATACGACGCTCGATCCATTCTTAGAGAGAATCCGCGATGTCATGGAAGACCGCGACCTGACGGAAAAAATGGCATCCGCTTTGCAGGAAGATACGTTCGGGGAATCGATTGATGTTGCCGAGTCAACCGATATGACGGAAGTCAACTGATTTGCAGAGAGCAAAACCCATTTTTTCATGCGGGTGATAGACAAACCCAACCCTATTTTTTTATTACCCGGGCACCATTAATGAATATGCACATCACGTTTATTGGGCACTCCTGCTTCATTATCGAGGGCACAAAGAAACTCCTCTTCGACCCGATGCCGATAAAAGATCCCGCGTCCGTCTGTGCCGATTTGACATTAATCTCCCATGCACATGCCGATCACCTGGGAGACTCTCCCGAACGTTTTTCGACAACGATCGCCATTCATGAATTATCCGGGTATCTCAAATCTCTCGGCGTGAAAACAATCGGCATGAACATCGGCGGTTCTGTCAAATATGAAGGAATCACCATTCATATGGTGCCCGCCCGCCACTCCTCCTCAATCCGTCAGAGTGACGGAACGAGTCTCTATATGGGCGAACCCTGCGGATTTATTGTGGAAATGGACGGGCATGTCATCTACTTTGCCGGAGACACAGGACTATTTGCCGAGATGAAGTGGATGAAAAAACTCTATCACCCTGATGTGGCGATTCTGCCTGCCGGCGGACGCTACACGATGGGACCCGAAGAGTGCATGATTGCTGCCGGGTGGATCGGCGCCGGAATTGTAATCCCTATGCATGTGAACACCTTTCCCGAAATCGAACAGGACCTGACAGAGTTCAGGCGTGTGGTCGAACTTATGACGGCATGTCATGTAGAGGTAATGAAACCGGGTGATTCGCGGGATATTTAAGCGAAAATACCCCTGATTTTCAGTATTTTTTTTTGGTAATCTTCATTTTGCAAAGCTCAGTCAGAGGGGAGAAACCGGACGGCAGGGGCGGAAAATTCAGGATTTTTCAGATGACAGATTGATGTAAATACTTGATTGAATAATATTTTTAATTGATGCAGATAGTAATATTGAACGGGAGTCCGCGCCGGAACGGGAACACCCGGACGGCCTTGACCCAGATAATTTCCGGGATTCAGAAGAATATTCCCTCGGCCGAATTCGAACTCATTGATGTTGCAGATTTACATCTGATGGGTTGTACGAATTGTGATGCGTGCAAAACGAACGGCGGAGTATGTGTTCATGAAGATGACAGTGCACAGCTTATCGAAAAAATAGTCGCAGGGGACCTCATAATCTTCGGAACACCGGTGTACTGGTGGGGTGTTTCTGCGCAGCTCAAACTGGCTATTGATAAGTTCTATTCCCGGGCAGAGTTGTTCCACACTCAGCCTAAGAGAGTGGGGCTTGTTGTTGTTGGCGCAAGTGCAATCACGGATATAGAGTATCAACTCATAAGTGAACAGTTCGAGTGTATCTGTGATTATCTCGGCTGGTCGATTATCTTTGATGAATCGATATCTGCCTTTGCCGAGGGTGATGTGGCAAAGAATACTGATGTAATGAAACGATTAGAAAAATTGTGGAGAGAAATCTGAAGGAATTCTGGTTTCATCAGGGTTTTCCGGTAATATCCAATAAAAAATTATTTCCCGCCGAACATTTCCCACGATTTTTCCAGAGCGGCAATTGCCGGTAATTTCTTTCCCGTCAAAAATTCAATGCAGGCTCCTCCCCCTGTAGATAGATGGGAATACTGAGATTCAAGACCCAGACGCTCTATTACCGCAGCGGTGTGTCCTCCTCCGCAGACCGAAAATTCCGCATTCGATGCGGCACGCAGAAGTTCAAATGTCCCGGATGCGAATTTCACATCCTCGAACACGCCTGCCGGACCATTGAACACGATCGTTCCTGAGTCTTTCAGTGCGTTTGAGAATTTCGCGATGGAATCGGTTCCCATATCCATGATCGGGCAGTCTTTGGGAACCTGTTCGACAGGATACTCTCTGCGTTCATCGTTTTGTTTTACAGCCACATATTCCGGCATGATAATTTTATCAGAATAGGAATCCAGGATATCTTTTGCCCTGGCAATTTCCCCGTCATAGCCGAGATTATGAATCAGAATCTTTGACGGCTCACCGATATCGATGCCTTTTGCCAGATAAAACAGATTGGCGACGACCCCGATGACGGCGACTTTGTCGGCTGTTTTGTTTGCCAGAACATTTCCGGCTACGTCGATTGAGTCATCCACTTTTGTTCCGCCGAGCACAAACGTTACCGGTTTTGGTGCCGAGGTGAAAACTTTCGAGAGCATCGCAACCTCTTTTTCCATCAGAAGCCCGGCGACCGTTTTCATCGCATACGGAAGGCCGGTGATGGTAGGCTGAGACCTGTGTGCCGTTCCGAACGCATCATACACGCAAAGGTCTGCCATGGAGGCAAGTTTTTTCACGATATGGGTCTTTGCCCCGTCCTCGGGCTTCAGTGTCAGATTCTCTTCTGCTGAGAAACGGACATTCTCAAGGAGAATGATATCTCCCGGATGGGAGTTACGGATAGCATGTTTGGCGCAGGTTCCGAAGATATCATCCACATAGGTGACCGGCATACCCATGAGCCGCTCGAGTTTGTCTGCATGGGCCGCAAGGGTGGTATAATCTTTTTTGCCGGGTCTGCTCTGATGGGCGAGAATTACGACGCGGGCATCTTCGAGGGCACGGAGGGTGGGGATGTGTTCACGGAATCGTTTATCGTCCAGAATAGTATTTGAAGAAGGATCTATTGGGGAGTTGAAATCCACACGGACGAGGACGGTTTTTCCGCGTGTTTCAATATCTGCGAGAGTCCCGAATTTCATATGAAAAAGATATGCTTTGTGTACCTATAAATACCAAGTGTCTTCATTAGAGGTACTGCTGATTTGCGGGTGTACTGGGCCCACCTGAATAAAAGATAATGAGTGATTCATGCACTCCCGCACCCATCCCTGCTTCTTATTTCTTGGCGCCGGCATCTTCATCCGGCGGCATCTCATCTTTCTTCGCCCGTGCCTCCTCAATCAGCCGCATTTTATCCAGCATCTTTTTCTTCGACCGGTAATAATTCAGCGGATGGGAAATTGAATCACACAGCTTATCCTTATTCACACATACTCCGTGGGTCAGCATCGTCGCACACGACGGCGTGGTATATTCATTCGTCAGAATATGGTCAACCTGATAATTCGTCATATCTGCATTATAATCCGGGCTTCTTGCAAAAATCCCTGCAACCTGTTCTGCAGACATCCCCACATTATGCAGAAACGCCGTCATCGAAAACCGTCCCGAATGCGAAATATTTTCCCCGGCCGCCGCCGCCGAAATCAGCGCCTGGATGCAGGGAGGATATGCCGACTCCTCAATCGCCCCGAACTCAGCAAGCGTTCTTTCCTGAACTGCCGCCATAATCTTATCACTCCACGGAAGAAATTCCCGGGCAATCGACTCAGGCACATCAAGCGGGAGCCCCGACGAAATAATCGTCCGGATCCTCTCGGCAATCAGGACATCCTGCTCATCCGCGGTAATTTTCACCATGCCGTCTTCGACTTCCCGGTTCACCAGCCGCCACTTGGCATCACGCACTCTTGATGCAAGTTCGATATATCTGACGACCGTCAGCGACCCGTCCCCTGTTGTCACATCCAGTTCCTCGCACACCCGCTCTTTGAGAAGCGCATTCTCCTCCATATGGAAAAACCCGTAGACCCTGTTTGCCTCCATCTTACAGAAACGGTCCATCGTCCTCTTATCCATCGTACAGGAAATAAGAACCTTCGCAAGAACATATGTCACGATATCCGAAACCACATCATCCTGTGACTCGGGATACATGGTTTTACCGTCGAGCGCGAGAATAACCCGTTCTGTCGCCTTATCAAGATATGAGCGCCCGGAAGAAGACCCGGAAAGACCTGCAACCTTGATCCCGCGGGCAGCCAGCAATCCCTGGGCTTCATGTAAAAAAGGATAGTGAGCTAAATCACGCTTTTCGACGGACGTTCGCATAACTTTTATTCTGCCTCAATTCTCGGGGCAAGCAGATAACCGACAGTTCCCTTCCCGCCTGCGTAGACAAAAGAAAACTGAACCGGGTGATCATTTCCAAGGCGGATCTGAACTTTATCCGCATGACCGATGGCTTTTCCCATATCCTTCAGATAATCCAGGGAAAAAAGCGATTTTGCATCTGCGCACGTAATATAATGAATATCATCACCCGCAAGCTCACGTTTGATCCTGTCGGAATCGCCGTCTGCATTCAGGGTAAATACACATGATTCGCCGGAAACAGATAGGGAAATCTTATCGGAAACCATCGAGGATGCTTTAATCGCATCATTGAACATGGTGCCCGGAACTTCGAAGGTCGCGGGGAGATTCAGATTTGGCGCGTTCGGGTCTTTCCTGATCGTCTTCGTATCGAGCAGGGTTATAGAGTATTCATACCCGCCGAAACTGATTTTGAGTTTTTTGCCAGAGTCATCAAGTTCGAGGGAGACAATATCTGTCTTTCCAATCATCGACATCATGGATCTGATCTTTTCGATATCAAGACCAATCTCACAGGTTTCTGCCGCGAATGTTGTAAATGCCGATGCAGAGAGTTCTAACGAAACCATTGCAACGTTAGAGGTGTCCACAGTGATAGTTCTGATACCGGTTTCATCAATGTGAAGACGGCACTCATTCACCAGCGCGGAAATCGCGTCGATGGTCTCACGAAAAATATCTGCTTCAATGGTTGCTTTTAACATCAGTATAACCCTTTGACACACTCTCTTATACCAGCGTGACAAACTTTAATAGTATAATTATATCCGCAATCATATAAGATATACGTTAAGTAGGGAGGAAATACAAATGGGTTCACAATGGTCAAAAGATAGTGTATATAAAAGATCCGTTCGGGATGGATACAGGGCGAGATCCGCATATAAACTCATAGATATCAATGAGCATTATAATGTAATCAGAATTACCGATAATGTACTGGATCTCGGCGCGGCGCCGGGCAGCTGGCTTCAGGTTCTAAAGACGATGACAGAAGGACACTTGTGCGGGGTCGATCTGAATCCTATTGTCCATCTGGACAATGTGACCACGATTACCGGCGATTTCACCGATCCTGCCGTCCAGGAAAAAGTCCGGGAGGTCATGCCTGTTGTGAATGTGGTGGTCTGTGATGCTGCACCCCACCTTTCCGGCTCGAAATCCTTTGACCAGGTACGTGTTATGGCTCTGAATGAGGAAGCTCTGAACTTCGCGGTGACTCTTCTCAAACAGGGAGGTAATATGGTAATGAAGTCATTTCAGGGAACAGATTTTAACGATCTCCTCGCACTTGTCAAAGAAAAATTTTACTTTGTGCGGGTTATTCAGTCGGTTGCAACCCGTAAAGGAAGTACCGAATGTTATATCGTTGCAAAGAACTTCATAGGAGAAGCTAATGATGACAGAAAGGCTCACGAATGATATTTTAACTGATACCTATAACCGGAAAATTACCAACGTCAGAATAGCTCTGACAAGCGCATGTGACCTGCGGTGTATTTACTGCCACAGGGAAGGAGAAGGGGATAACGGCTGTGTCAGAGATGAGCATACTGCCCAGATGAGTAAGGAGCAGATTATCGAACTCATCCATGTTTTTGCCGATCTCGGCGTTACAACAATGAAACTGACCGGAGGCGAACCTCTCCTCCGTCCGGATCTGCTGGATATTGTCAGGGCAATTCCTCCGGAAGTCGAGTCATCCATTACGACGAACGGGACGCATCTTGCAAAGCTCGCCTTTCAGTTGAAAGCTGCGGGTCTGACCAGGGTCAACGTGAGTCTGGATACGCTGGACAGGGAAACATACAAGAAGATTACCGGAAGAGATCGTCTGCGTGATGTCCTTGAAGGGATTGATGCGGCGATTTCCGCAGGTCTTACTCCGGTTAAACTGAATATGGTTGTTTTGAAGGGAATGAATGATCACGAGATTGATGACTTCCTCGCGTTCGTGCGTGCACGTAAGGGATATCTTATTCTCCAGATTATCGAGCTGATGGATATGAACGGATGGACCGATAAAATGGAGACGCAGGTTCACGGAAATGTGGAACTGGTGGCGAATCTCGAAAAAGAGTTCGCAAAGCACTCTTCAGAGGTTACAACCCGGCATATGCATCACCGGAGAAAATACAATATCGACGGGGCAATTGTTGAAGTGGTTCGCCCGATGCATAATCCCGAGTTCTGTGCAAATTGTAATAGACTTCGTATCACATCAGATGGTCTCCTAAAGCCGTGTCTTCTCCGGACCGGGAATGAGGTCTCTGTCAATGGTCTGCACGGGGATGAGCTTATTGCGGCTATTGCAAAAGCTGTAAAAAACCGGAGCCCGTTCTTTTTTGCTGATGAAAATTAAGTTGTCTGCTCCCTATTTTTTTTGCGATTGCGATAAAAACACCTATTGACAGATACAAATGGTCCTGGTATAAATGACGCGGTATTCTCCTTTTCTTCTGCTGATCATCTGTGCCGGTCTTGTCTTTTCTGCGGGATGTATTTCAAACGATGCCGATACTTTTTCCGTGGGGCTCGTTGTGGATGAACGTTCTGCAGATGACCCTTTCAACTCCCAGGCCGTGAATGCCTTTGCACAACTCAGAGACGAGGGATATCTCACGTACATCGAAAATACTGACAGCGAAGATGAGGTTGTTTCTGCCTTCGCCAGCCTTGCAGAGAAGAATCCTGATCTGATTGTGGGCATCGGTTATACTGTTGAGCAGGCATTCTCCAATGCTGCAATGGGAAATCCTGAACTGAGATTTCTGTCGATTGATATGGATTATGAGGACCTGCCCGAAAATGTCGCGAACGTGAAGTTCCGGGGTGAGGAACACAGTTTCCTTGCCGGATATCTTGCCGGGATGATGACAAAAACGCATTGTGTGGGGGTCATCACCGGCATGGATATAGAATCTACCCGTCATTTCGTCTATGGATATAAGGCAGGGGTCGAATATGCCGCTGAAGAACGCGGTGAGGATATCACGGTTCTTTTGGATGATGCGGGCAGTTTCTATGATCCGGAAAAAGGCAGATTGCTTGCTCTTGCACAATATGGAAACGGCGCCGATATCGTGTTCAATGTAGCGGGTAATACGGGTCTCGGAGTCATCGGGGCGGCGAACGAGACAGATATGTATGTTATCGGGACCGATGTCGATCAAAAGTATCTTGCTCCGGACAATGTTCTGGCGAGTGCCACGAAAAGTATCGGGCAGACCCTCGGGCTTGTCATCAGTGGCTATGCGGATGGAACGGATATCAGCGGGCAGGTCATGACGCTTGGTCTGAAAGAGGGATGTCTGGCACTGGAGGGCTTTGGCGATTCGGTTCCGTCCGATCTCCAATCGAAGATAACCGGGATAGAAAACCGGATCATCTCCCGGGAGATTGTTCCCCCGGTTTCTGCGGATGAATTTTCTGTCTGGTCCCCCTGATTTTTTATCAGTGCTCATTTTTTTCACGGAGTTTTTCCCCCTTTATCCTTATCCCGTCAGAGGGAGAGAACGGTTGGACAGATACCCTGCAATTTTTCTCTATACGTGTGTTAATTAAAGAATAACGCCAATATGTCTACAGATATATCCATGACAGAAGAGAAAGGCAACATCGGGAACTACGACGAGACCTACAAGACCTTCTCCATCGACGTCCCCAAATACTACAACTTTGCGTTTGATGTCATCGACGCATGGGCCAAACATGACCGAAACCATCTCGCGATGATCTGGACAAACCAGGCAGGCGAGGTCCGGAAATACACTTTCTGGGATCTGATGGTTCTCTCTAATGAGGCCGCAAATATTCTGATGAAGTTCGGCATTCAGAAAGGCGACCGCGTCCTTTTAATGCTGCCCCGCGTTCCGGAATGGTGGATATTAGTACTCGGCATCATGAAACTCGGAGCTGTCTTCAGCCCGGCTCCGCACATGCTCACCGTTAAGGATATAGAATACCGCATGAAGGTCGGAGGATTCAAGATTGTCATTACTGACCGCGATAATATGGCAAAAGTCGATGAGGTTGCGACAGATTGTCCCCACCTTCAGCTCCGCATGGTCGTCGACGATATACCTGCGGAAAAACTCCCCGCCCCATGGATTGGTTATCAGAGTGAACTCAAATATCCGGCTCCGGTCTCGACAAAACTTGTAAGCTCAGTGGGCCGCAAAGTTCTTGCAACCGATCCGATGCTGATTTACTTCACTTCCGGAACGACCAAGGACCCGAAGATGGTTCTGCATGATTATGCCCACCCGCTCGGTCAAACCGTTACAGCAAAATTCTGGCATGATCTGACGGAACATGATGTGCATTTCACTGTTTCGGATACCGGATGGGCTAAATGCGGATGGGGTAAGATCTATGGTCAGTGGATTTGCGGAGCCTGTATCTTCGTTTACGATTACCGGACGAAGTTCAATGCGACTGAACTGCTGCCGCTGATCGAGCGTTACGGTATTACGTCATTCTGTGCCCCGCCGACGATTTACCGTATGCTTATCATCGCAGATCTGAAAAAGTTCTCATTCTCCGAGCTCCGCACATGTACGAGTGCCGGTGAGCCGCTGAATCCTGAGGTCATCCGTATCTGGTATGAAGGAACCGGGAAGATGATTCGTGAAGGATATGGTCAGACAGAGACCTGCTGCTGTATTGCAACGCTTCCGGGCATGGAGGTCAAGCAGGGTTCGATGGGCAAACCGATGCCGGGCTGGCATATTCAGCTTCAGGATGATGACGGGCAGGAAGTTCCTCAGGGAGAAATCGGAAAGATTGCGATTTCACTGAAACCGAGACCGGTCGGTCTTATCCGGGAGTATCTGGATAATCCTGATGAAAACGCTGCCATGTTCCAGAATGGCTGGTATTATACCGGAGATAAGGCACGGATAGATGAAGACGGCTACTACTGGTTTGTCGGCAGAAATGATGATGTGATTAAGAGTTCGGGATACCGTATCTCTCCGTTCGAGGTCGAGTCAACTCTTCTTGAGCATCCG
>DATESH010000169.1:0-3696 GCA_035270965.1 Methanocorpusculum sp. | reverse complement strand
CCTCTTCTGCTGATCACCAATGGTGAGCCGGAAGGTCTTGCAAAGGACTTCATCGAGTACATTCTCTCAGATGCGGGACAGAAGATCATCGCAGAAAATGGATTTGTGCCGGTAGCATGAATAGTAAATCCGGATGGAAAGAGACCGGCATCAAATCAGTGTGGTTGTTTACCGCACTGATTGCTGCCTTATCCGTGATATTCATTCTCGGATACCTTATCATTACTTCCCTTCCGATTTTTTTTGAAACAGGAGTATCCGGATTTCTGTTTAACACAGACTGGAATCCGACGGGGAGCACACCCTCGTATGGTATTGCCGCTCTCCTTATAGACACCTTACTTGTGACCCTCGGGGCGATGATTTTTGCCGTGCCGCTCGGACTTATCTGCGCAGTTTTTCTCGCATATCTCGCCCCCAAAAAAATCCGCGACCTGGTAAAACCCGCAATCGAACTTCTGGCAGGTATTCCATCCGTGGTCTACGGTTTTTTCGGGATGATTCTTCTCTGCAGTTTCCTGCAGAATGTCCTGGATATTCCCAGCGGATTTTCCTGGCTCGCAGCATCTCTTCTTCTTGGAATCATGGCTCTTCCGACAATCGTCTCTGTATCGGAAGATGCCCTGTTTGCGGTACCAAAGGATTACAATGAAGCCTCGCTTGGACTTGGAGCCACAAAATGGCAGACCATCTCGCGGGTTCTTGTTCCGGCAGCGGCATCCGGGATTTCTGCCGCTGTAATTCTTGGAATCGGCAGGGCAATTGGTGAAACGATGGCAGTAATGATGGTCGCCGGAAATGCGGCGGTAATTCCGTCACCAATCTGGGATGTTTTGTCCCCTGTCCGGACACTCACAGCGACGCTTGGTATCGAACTCGCTGAAGTCGCGTCGGGATCGATGCACTATTATGCTCTCTTCGGGGTTGCCGCAGTTTTACTTGCAGTCACTCTTGTCATCAATCTCATCTCGACGGGGATTATAACCAAAATCCAGAACGGCAAACCGGTCTTCAGCGTGCCTGCCCGGGTGAAAAAAATCCTCATCATCTGCGGCATTCTGCTCGCCGCCGTGATTCTCCTGAATGCGCTCGGGGTTATACCTCTGCTCATAACAGCCGGAGTAATCACGGTATTTTTCCTGGTAAAAGGAAAAATTTCGCACAAAGCAACCGAACATGCCGCGTTTGGCATAATTTATGGAGGTACTGCCCTCGTTATCGGGATACTGGTGATTATTCTTGCCAACATCTTTATCAACGGGGTGCCGGCCCTCTCATGGGAATTTTTAACGACTGCCCCGAGTGATCTCGGGCGTGAAGGCGGAATTTTCCCGGCAATCATCGGAACGCTCCAGCTTGTTGGCGGAGCGATTCTGCTCGCTCTTCCGGTTGGAATCGGAGCCGCAATTTACCTTCGCGAATATTCCGTGGAAAATCCGTTAACCCGCCTCCTCCGGACAGGAAACGATCTGCTTTCCGGCACTCCTTCGATTGTATTCGGTGTGTTCGGGTTTGCCTTCCTCGTAATTTTCCTCGGGTGGGGCGTCTGTCTTCTTGCGGGTATGATCTGTCTTGCGCTGATGATTCTCCCGACGATTATCAAAACCACCGAAGAAGCGCTCAAATCCGTGCCTGATTCTCTCCGGGAAGCATCTCTCGGGCTTGGTGCAACCAAATGGCAGACGATAAAAAACATTGTTCTTCCATCAGCCGCTCCGGGAATTCTGACCGGAACAATTCTCTCAATCGGGAGAGCGGCAGGCGAAACCGCGCCTATTATGTTTACTGCAGTGGTGTTTTCCAAACGGTTCATAAGCATGGATCTCTTTGAACCCGTGATGTCGCTCCCGTTCCATCTGTTTATCCTTTCAACGAGCGTGCCCGACTCAGAAACCCAGCAGTATGGAACCGCTGTTGTTCTCATCTGTATTGTAATGGCAATTTACCTTGTTGCAATAGTAATTCGAAAACGTTTCCAGAAGAGGTTAACATGACGACTATACTCTCGACCAGAAAACTCAACCTGTCATACGGATCCAAACAGATTCTCTTTGATATCAATCTCTCTTTCGAGGAAAAATCAGTGACAGCATTAATCGGCCCTTCGGGCTGCGGGAAGTCAACGCTTCTCCGGTGTATGAACAGAATGAATGACCTGATTCAGGACTGCAGAATTAATGGAGATATTTTGTATAACGGAGAAGAGATTATGAAAAGCGACCCTGTTCTTCTCAGGAGAAAAATAGGGATGGTTTTCCAGAGACCAAATCCGTTTCCAAAGTCCATCTACGATAATGTAGCATACGGACCGCGTGCCCATGGAACGAAGAACAAAAAGACGCTCGATGAAATCGTCGAAAACAGTCTGAAACGCGCTGTCATCTGGGATGAGGTGAAGGACCGTCTCCATGAATCCGCTCTGGGCCTTTCCGGCGGTCAGCAGCAAAGACTCTGCATCGCCCGGACCCTTGCGGTGAATCCCGATGTAATTCTGATGGATGAACCCTGTTCAGCCCTTGATCCAATTGCTACGGCAAAAATCGAGAATCTGATTATGAATCTGAAGAAGGATTATACCGTGATTATTGTGACACATAACATGCAGCAGGCAGCCCGGGTCAGCGATATTACCGGTTTCATGTATCTTGGAAAACTGATCGAGACCAGTGAGACCGGGAAGATTTTTTCCAGCCCGAAAGAAGAACTTACAGAACGTTATATCACAGGAAGATTCGGATGAACGCTTATTTCCACGTTGAACTTGATTCGTATAAAAGTGAAGTTATATGGTACGGGCGGTTTGCCCTTACGATGCTGAAAAATGCCCTTATGGCATTTGAGTCTGCAGATAAAAAAATCGCAGAGGATGTCATACGACAGAAGAATTACGTGACAAACCAGTATGATATTCTTGGTGAACGCGGGATTCTTCTGATTGCCCTGAATCAGCCAATGGCAAAAGACCTCCGGCTTATTTCCAGCTGTATGGATGTTGTAACCTCATCCGAGAGAATCGGCAGATATGGAAAGGATATTGCAGAACTGATATATGACTATGATACCCGTCAGATTCCGCCGCAGCTTCATCAGATGGTAAAGGCCACCATCTCGATTCTGGAAATAATGTATAATGCGTTTGAGTCGGATGATGTATCCGGACTTGCGGAGTGTGCAGAGATCGAGGAGAGGATTGATGAGTTGTACAAAATCCTCTATGCAAACCTCGTATCTGCAATGGAGGCAGGAATCATGACTATTCCTTTCGGGAGTGCATGCCATCTGGTGAACAGATATCTGGAACGATGTGCGGATCATGCCTGCAGAATCGGTGAAAAAGTGTATTATATGGAGACCGGCAAACGCGTGCCTCTTGAAGAAAGCAGAAGCAATTGAATCTGCAGATCAGACAGCTGCCGGAGTTTTCCCCCTTATGCGGGAAAACTCCTGTCCCGGTATTTTTATTCAGATTCCGTTGTGTATTTTTCAGCTTATTTTGCCGGAATCCGGATTACTGTTTTCATTTTATCGACCTCGGTATCTCCCGGGACTGTAAGGTATATCTCATGATGGTGGCGGGCTTCGCTGATATCATTCTTCAGACCATTATCATTCATAAAATGCTCAATCTTTGCCAGGGTTTTATCTTCGTCATCAAAGGAGCCCTTATGTATACAATCCACACACAATCCTTCGTTA
>DATESH010000168.1:0-3944 GCA_035270965.1 Methanocorpusculum sp. | reverse complement strand
TCACTGTTCCCGCGTGAAAATGAAGGGGGAACCAGGAACCAGAAGATATGCACAGCCTGTTTTGCTGCGGCATCCATCTTCAGCAGACAATCCTGAATATTTCCCATCATTAGAGAAAGCGAGGCAATAACATAATCATGTGTTCCTGCCTCCTCTGGTGTGACATCTTCCCAGCCCTTTTGTATTTCATGAATCAGTGGAGCATTCGCGAGAGTCCGGTATTTCTCCATCGCATTCAGCATATGACCCGATGGCTCGACAACTGTAACCGGGCAGCCTGACAGGGAGAGCGGCACGGCAAGAGTGCCAGGACCCGCCCCGATATCCAGAACAGATGATCCTGCGGGAATATTCATCACTGACAACTGATACTCGATTCTGCCGCGGTCACCATCGTGAAGCCGGCGCACATATCTGTCAACATTTGCGGGATTATCCCAGAAATTCTCCGAATCGTTACAGACCTTATGTTTCTGCTCAGAGACCCGTTGAATCTGCTCATCCCAGAAATGAGCATAATCCGGCTTTTCAGCAGGCATGATACCCCAGAGTAGAAGCTCCCTTTACAAATTCAACCGATTTTGCGAGAGCAAAAAGAGTGTCGACGTAATGGTTTACCGGTGCATCCGCCCTTTTCACTAGGAAAATCGTTTCGCCAGTCGGGGACACTGCAAGCGGAACCGGGATGAAGTCCCCGTCCGGCAGCGTGTCAGCCCCGGCAAAACAGCTGAGATGGGCGCTGTTATTTTGCAGATGGGCTAGAGCTGATGATTGTTTGTGATTTCCGTAACGCAGGGTTATTCCGTGTATCTTTGCAATGTTCGTAAGAGGTTCAAAAATCCGCTCATATGCTCCGGCAATCAGAATCGTTGAATCAAGTTCCTCTCTGCAGCACTGGATAATCGCCGGGACTTTCGTCCCCTCGCTGAATCTGTCAATTCCAAAGGGTTTTGGAATTAGAGCGTTTGACTGCACAGTTGTTTTCTGCACGCTGGACCACGACGGTCGGGAAATTGCAACATACTCTTCGCCGATTTTTCCTACAGAAAACCGGTTATAAATTTCCATTGATGCGACCGACTCGAATGAGTCCCCGAGTCTGACCATGAGTATCTCATCGGAAATGAGAGTATGCACCCCCCACTCTTTCAGAAGCGGGACAATCATTGCACGGAGAAATGTCTGGGCGGCAGCGGGATACCCGGGCATGCCAAAGACTGGTTTCTCTTCAATCAGACCAAATAGGGCAGGTCGTCCAGGATTGAGGGCAACTCCATGGAATATGAGCGTGCCAAGATCTTTGATGACTTTTTCCGTGTAATCCTCTGTGCCTGCAGAGGTCCCGGCAGAGATGATGACGATATCAGATTCTTTGACGGCGGATTTCACCGCTTCTTCGATTTTTTCATAATCATCCGGAACGATTCCGGTTCTGGCAGCATCCGTTCCGCAGAACTTCAGATAAGCCTCTGCCATAGGAGTATTGCTATCGATAATCTGACCTCCGACCGGTTTTATCCCGAGAGGCACAAGTTCCGAACCTGACGGGATGATCAGGATTTTTATCGATTTCACGGCAACTTCCGTGATGCCGTATGATCCGAGAGCTGCAATATCCATTGGTCGGATGCAGGCACAAGCCGGAAGAATCATCTCGCCTGCACAGGCATCTTCTCCCGGAAGACGGACATTTTTATTAGCGGCGATTGGAGAGGTAACTTTCAGCCTGCCTGATTTATCAATGGTCGAAGACTCAACCCGGATGACCGCATTGAATTCGGCGGGCACAGGGTTTCCGGTGTTGCATCGTTTCCAGCTGGTGAGATATACCGGATTATCAAATGATGCATTGATTGTGTCATGACTCAGAACCGCAAAACCATCAACTGCTCCGAGAGCGATTTCCGGAACAGAAAACTGAGCATAAACTGGTTCTGCCAGTGTTTTTCCGACAGCATCAATGAGTGGGATATGTACGGACCGTTCAGGAGCAGGACAACGGAGGATTTCTTTCATTGCGTCCGGGTATGATATCAATGACTGGGATTTTGCGGGCATACTATTCTTACTTATTACTCCCGCAGGTATTTAACAATCAAGATTGATTGTGTTAATATTGTTTATTAAATGCGGTTAACTTATTGTGAGAAAAGGACCCGACCCAGATTGGAGAGCAAAAGAAAAGAAAAAAATAAGATTTAGTCCCTGCGGACTAAAGCGGCTACACCTATTACTGCAAGAAGACCGATTATGGCAAAGCCCATCGGAGACGAGGGGGTTGCAGTCAGCGGCACATCCACGGTGTTGGTCTCGCCTTTTGCGGGCATCGTTACGGAGGCATTGGCGGTCTGATATCCGGTTGCGGAAACAGAGACCTTATTGACAGGGGTCCCGGTTGTGTAGACTGCGATGTCAGCCTGACCGTTTGAAATCGTGCCAGTGTATCCTACGTTACCTGAGATTGAGATAAGCTGAACGGTTGCACCTTCAACATTGCTCGTGACGGAGATTACTCCGCGGTCGCCGCCAATTGCTGGAGTGGAGGAGACAAGAGTCATCGTCACAGTTTCTGTCTGACCTTTTGCCGGGGAGGTTACAGACATAGTCTGGGTTTCCCATCCGGTTGCGGAAACGACAATCGAGTTGATCGGGGTGCCGGTCGTGTAGATTGCGAACTCAACCATACCACTTGCATCGGTGTATCCTGAGGTAGCAACAGATCCGGAGATTGACATAACGTCAACTTTTGCGCCGATGATGTTGGTATGAACTTCAAGGAAACCACGGTCGCCGCCAACTGACTCTGCTTCAAGAGTAACGGTTACGGAAGTTGTCTTGCCGGATGCAGGCATCATTACCGGGGTACTTGCAGTGTAATATCCATCAGCGGACACTATGACTGTGGTTGCGGGGGTTCCGGTCGAGTAAACGTAGAATTCGGCCATACCATTAGTCACTGTTTTAGTTTCGATAAGATCACCGTTGATTGAAATCAGAGATACAGATGCCCCGTTAACATCACAGTTAACTTGGATGATGCCTTTGTCGCCGCCGATTGTCTCCTCTGCAGATACTGCACAGGTGAAAAGGGCGAGAACAATCAGGACAATAAACAGATAGGAAGTTTTTTTCATGATATCACTCTCGTGTTAATCAGAATTAGTTCTGATACTATAGAATACCCTCCCATTCTATGTATTCTTTTTGGAAATAAAAGAAAGTGATGATTACTGATTCCGTTTTACCACGGAAAAAAGAGTTAATATTCCAAGGCCGGCAAGAATGCCGCCAAGTGGAAAAGGACTAGGTGCGGCAGATGAGGGGGAGGAGTCATTCTTTGCGTAGATCATTAAATCATCCAGCTCGGCATCGGTCAGATTATATCCAAAGAAGAGTGAGTAATACCCCTTTACTCTATCATCAATATTATAATTGAAAACATCCGGATAGAAGAGGTTTCCAAGCCACATCATTGAAAGGAGCCGCTGAACCGAGGGGGGATTTCCCATCCAGTTGTATGGTCCGCAGGGTGCTTCATAGACTTTGCCGTTCTGAACTGCAGGGAGCGTTGCCCACAAACTGCTGTTCATAATTTCATTGTAATAAGCGTGGTCTTCCATGTATGCAACGATGATATATTCCGGATTCATCTGGATAATATCCTCCATCGTGTAGGCGTCTCCTCTTCCGCTCGCTGTCACAGCTTCTGGAGCAAGATTATTCCCTAGATAGTTGATTACTTCCCCGTGATAGGAGTTGTCGCCGGAACCAATCAGATTCACTGAGTTCCCATCCACGATTGATACGTAGATGAGCGAAACCTTGTTATCTCCGACCTTTTCCATACCCGATGCAAACTCGGCAAGGAGAATTTGCGTATATGCCGCAAGTTCCTGACCGCGTTCCGGAATTCCGAGAAGGTTTCCAAGAGTAATGTAGGATGC
>DATESH010000167.1:0-4424 GCA_035270965.1 Methanocorpusculum sp. | reverse complement strand
CATCAAATCCGTCAAAGTGTGCCTGAAGGGCACGGCGCGGATCGATTTCCGTTACGATTACCCGTGCTCCAAGAGCCCGTGCTTTGGTAGCGACGCCTCTCCCGCAGTATCCGTATCCTGCGACGACCACGTGTTTTCCTGCAATAAGGACATTGGTCGTAAGCATAATGGATGCGAGAGCACTTTCGCCCGTTCCGTGAACATTGTCAAAGTAATGCTTCATCGGCGTGTCGTTTACCGACAGGACAGGAAACTCCAGTTTTCCGTCAGCTTCCATTGCTTTCAGCCGGTGGATGCCGGTAGTTGTTTCCTCGCACGCTCCGATAATCTGCGGGAGGACATCTCTTCTGTCAAGATGGACTCTGCTGATAAGATCCATTCCGTCATCGATTGTCAGAGTCGGTTTTGCATCCAGAACCTTATCGATTGCTTTGTAATACTCCTCAGTATTACATCCGCGTTGTGCATAACAGGCGACACCCCCCTCGCGTAATGCTTCTGCCACATCATCCTGCGTTGAAAGCGGGTTACAACCGGTGATATATACCTCAGCCCCGCCTGCCTGGAGTGTTCTGACAAGACACGCAGTCTTTGCCTCGACATGCAGAGCCATTCCTATTCTCTGCCCTGCAAGGGGTTTTTCCGTTTCAAAGCGTTTTCTAATCGCCTGGAGGACTGGCATAAACTGATATGCCCACTGTATTTTCAGCTCTCCCGAACTTGTCATGCCTTATGTGTTGGTCTGCATGGCTATTATTCATTGCTTGTGAGACCAGTTCCTGCGGAAAATATACAATTAATCAGAGAGCAAATTAGTAACCACATGTATTCTGCTGGACTGATTTTTGAAGGGGGTGGTATGCGCGGAGCATATACCGCAGGAGTTATTGATGCATTCATCGACAACAAGATGGAATTTACCTCATGCTATGGGGTCTCCTCCGGTGCCTGTCATGGTGCCAGTTATCTATCCAAACAGCACGGCAGGGCATATCGGACCATGACCGACTATATCGGAGATAAAAGGTATTTGAGTTATTGGAATTTATTAACCAAAGGAGATCTTGTTGGTCCGGATATGGTCTTTCATATCATTCCGGAGCAGCTCGACCCCTTCGATTATGATGAATATAACAGATATCCCGGGAAGTTTTACTGTGTCGCGACAAACTGTGAGACGGGTGAGGCTGAATATCTTCATCTGAAAATCATGCAGGAGGATGTGGAGATGATTCATGCCTCAAGTTCTCTTCCAATCCTTGCCAAAAAAGTAAAAATTGGTGATAACTATTATTTTGACGGTGGAATTGCTGATTCTATTCCAATCGAACATTCAATTGCCGATGGAAATGCGAAAAACGTCCTTGTTCTGACGCAGGCCGCCGGTTACCAAAAGAAACCGGATAAGACGGTACCTATTCTGAAAATTGCCTACCATAAGTATCCGAAGATGGTTGAGATGGTGGCAACCCGTCATATCAGATATAATCATGCTCTGGAAATTGTCGCCAAAGAAGAGAAAGCAGGCAGAGCTTTTGTGATTTGTCCAAAAAAGCCGGTCACTGTCTCCAGAATGGATTTCAACATGGAAAGAATCGTCCCTCTCTATGAGGATGGATATCGGGATACGATGGAAAAGATGAATGACCTGATTTCCTTCCTGGAAAAGTAATGTATTCAGCCGGACTGATTTTTGAAGGGGGCGGTATGCGTGGCGCATATACGGCAGGCGTTATCGATGCCTTTCTGGACAATCATTTGGAGTTTTCCCGATGTTACGCTGTATCTGTTGGATCCTGCAATGCTGTCAGTTACTTATCCAAACAGCGTGGAAGGGCATATCGGGTACTCACGGACTATATCGGGGAAAGACGCTACTGTAGTTTTTGGAATCTCCTTACAACCGGTAACCTGTTTGGTTCGGAGATGATCTATCATACTATTCCCGAACTGCTTGACCCGTTTGATTATGAAGAATATGCCCGGTATGAAGGAAAATGTATTGTCGTTGCCACAAACTGTGAAACCGGCGAAGCTGAGTATTTTCATCTAAAAGATTTACGCGTGGATATTGAGATGGTCAATGCTTCATGTTCTCTCCCTATCTTTGCAAAAATAGTGCCTATTGCCGGCAAAAAATATCTTGACGGAGGACTCGCCGATTCGATTCCGATTCAAAAGTCCATCGCTGATGGTAACCTGAAAAACATCGTTATTCTTACTCAGGATAGTACATACCGGAAGAAACCTGCAAAGAGCGTCCCTCTCCTGAGAATAATCTACAGAAAGTATCCGAAAATGGTTGCTTCGGTTGCTGCCCGGAATATCCGCTATAATGATACTCTGGATTTCATCGCCAAAGAAGAAGCAAAAGGTCGTGCTTTTGTGCTCCGCCCGAAAATACCCGTGAAGATCGGGATAGTCGAGACAAACAAAAAGAAACTTGCAGCTCTCTATGATGACGGGTTCAGGGATACGATGGAAAGAATGGATGACCTGATTGCTTTTCTGGAAAAGTAACCATTTCCGCTTTCACACAGGTTTTTTCTCCAAAAAACACTAATACTATTCTATGGGACTTACCCGGCGAATCATTCCCTGTCTTGACCTGAAAGCAGGACGGGTTGTAAAGGGAGTAAACTTTGAAGGACTCCGCGACGCAGGTGACCCTGTCGAACTTGCCGCACGATATAATGAACAGGGTGCTGACGAGGTCGTGTTTCTGGATATTGCCGCCTCGAAGGACAATCGTGCCACCATGGTCGATGTTATCGGCCGGGCGGCAGATCAGCTTTTTCTCCCTCTGACAGTGGGCGGAGGAATCCGGACCGTCAAAGATATTCAGGAGATTCTCCGTGCCGGCGCCGATAAGGTAAGTCTGAATACATCAGCCGTAAAAACGCCTGAAGTTATAACCGAAGGTGCCCGCCTTTTTGGCAACCAGTGCATTGTTCTCGCCGAGGATGTCAGAAGAAATTATAAGATGCAAGACGGCGTAACGCCGGTACATCTTGCCGACGGGCGTGTCTGCTGGTATGAAGTGGTCATATACGGCGGGAGTAAAAGGACCGGAATCGATGCAGTTTCCTGGGCTCAGGACTCTGTGAAGCGGGGTGCCGGTGAAATCCTCCTCACATCGATGGAAACCGACGGCGTGAAAACCGGTTATGATCTGGAAATCACCGCTGCAATCTCCGGGAATATTGATGTCCCTGTGATTGCATCCGGCGGGGTCGGGACGCTGGAACATTTCTATGACGGTTTTGTCAAAGGAAAAGCCGATGCCTGTCTTGCGGCAAGTGTTTTCCATTATGGGGAAATGACAATCCGGTCAGTCAAAGAGTATCTGGCATCCCGCGGCGTTCCGGTACGTTTGTAATGGGCTGGCAGACTGATTACGAACTGCGGGGTCCGCGTTGGGGCGGGGCTTCCTACCTTCTCCCGAAAATTTCGGAGACTGCTCTCATTCTCGAAACAGGATGCGGGAATGGGAAAACCCTCCGTTCGCTCGGGCCGAATGCAATCGGGATTGATATCTCTGAGACTGCCGTAAATCTGGCGGGAGCGTCTGCTATTGTTGGAGACATCTGTTATCTTCCGTTCAAAGATGCTGTTTTTGATATCATATTCTGCTGGCATGTTCTCGGGCATCTCCCGGCGGTCTGCCGCAGAACTGCAGCTGATGAACTAATCCGGGTTTTGAAACCCGGGGGTGTTTTGTATTTCAAGGATTTTTCCAGAAACGATTACCGGTATGGAAAAGGGATCGAGGTTGAACCTGATTCATTTTTGCGTGGGGACGGAATCGTTACCCACTACTTCGAGTGTGAGGAACTCGTCCCCCTCTTCGGTCCATCTGTTATCTCGACCGCTTCCTGGAACCTCAGAATCAAAGGTGCAGATAATCTCCGTGAAGAGATTCTCTTATCACATAAAAAAGCACATATTGAATAACAATGCCCGATCTCACTGCTTCACTTAGCTATACGAACGGACTCATTCCGGTTATCGTTCAGGACGCACAAACAAAACAGGTCCTCATGTTTGCTTACGCAAACGAAGAGGCTGTCTCCCTGACACTCTCTACGGGCTATGCTCATTACTTCAGCCGCTCGAGAAACAAACTCTGGAAAAAGGGCGAGGAGTCTGGTCATCTGCAGAAAATCGTCGACGTATTTGTTGACTGTGATGAAGACTGCCTTATGTATCAGGTTGAGCAGACAGGCTGTGCCTGCCATAAAGGATACTACAGTTGTTTTTTCAGAACGGTTGACGGCAGGACTGTTCTACCAAAACTTAAGGAACCTTCGGCAATCTACAACAAGTGATACTCCTTCCTTCCCGTAAATGAACAGTATACTAATATCCTATTGAAACCTCATAAATACTGGTTGAATAATTTATGATACTCGTACCTGATACCA
>DATESH010000166.1:0-6271 GCA_035270965.1 Methanocorpusculum sp. | reverse complement strand
TTTGTTGTTCCATACCCCACATCGGGAAGCACATATGATGTTAAGACCACTGGTCTTTACACAATAATCGAAACCGGTCAGACCTTTGCCGTATCTGAAGATGCGGTCTTAGACGGTCTCGCCATCAACTAACTTTTTTTTATCCGCACTATTATTATAGACATACTGCCCACTATTTACTCATCATGCGTACATTCGAAGTTGGAGAGACAGTACGTTATTCACGAACCGGGACGGTCGGAAAAATCGTGTCGTTCATGGAGGAGACCGGAGCTACATTTGCCGAACTTGACAGCACAGGTCTTTACTACCGCACGGATCAGCTTATCGCAATAAATGATGTTGTCCAAAGTAAGGAAAAAACGCGGGACTTCAAAAAAGATTTCAAAGAAGAACAGGATAAACTGCGCGAGGTACAGAGAAATGCCTGGCAGGATACTGACCAGAGCTATGGAGGCGTAGGATAAATCCATAATCACGCAGTTATATCAGTGTAGAGGTCAATTATATTAGGTTAGAGGAGGTTTTGGTTTCTTTGCATGATCCTACAATACCAAACGTAAATATCGGCGTAGTTGGTCACGTTGACCACGGCAAGACTACATTAGTCAGCAAACTTACCGGTTCATGGACAGACCGCCACAGTGAAGAACTGAAGCGCGGCATCTCGATCCGGCTTGGATACGCCGACGCAACGTTTTATAAATGCCCGAAATGCGGGGGTGCAGAACTCTGGTCAAATACAGAGGTATGCCCTACCTGCGGTGAAAAACTTGAAGCAGTAAGATCTGTTTCCTTCGTAGATGCACCAGGTCATGAAACCCTCATGGCAACGATGCTCTCCGGTTCTGCCATAATGGATGGCGCAATGCTCGTTATTGCGGCAAACGAACCGTGTCCACAGCCACAGACAAAAGAACATCTGATGGCTCTGGAACTGACTGGCATCAAAAACATCGTCATAGTTCAAAATAAAATCGATGTTGTGCCTCAGAAAAAGGCACTGGAAAATTACAAGCAGATTAAAGCGTTTGTGAAAGGAACGGTCGCAGAAAATGCACCGATTATTCCAGTTTCTGCCCAGAAAATAATAAATTTTGGGATGTTACTTGATGCCCTTAACACCACTATTCCTGATGTTGAGCGTGAAGCAGATGCATCTCCTATTATGTTGATTGCACGGTCTTTTGATGTGAACCGTCCGGGAAGTTCCTGGCGTGATATTAAAGGCGGGGTGATCGGAGGATCACTCATCCGCGGTGAATTCCACGAAGGCGATGATATCGAGATACGCCCCGGCAGACAATACATGTCGGAGAATAAATCAAAATGGGAGCCCATCACTACCAAAATTACCTCAATGAATAAGGCATCCCATAAAGTTCAGACGGCAACACCCGGTGGACTTTCTGCTATCGGAACCAAACTCGACCCGTCGATTACTAAAAGTGATACACTTGTCGGGCAGGTTGCCGGTGTCGCGGGCTCTCTCCCACCAGTGTGGGATAAACTCCGGTTTGATGTAAAACTCATGGAGCGTGTTGTCGGTTCATCAGCTGAACTGAATATCGAGCCGCTCAAAATCAAAGAACCGCTGATGCTTTCAGTTGGAACTGCGGTCACAGTTGGTATCGTTCTTACAACAAAGAAGAATCAGGTTGAAGTAATGCTGAAACGTCCAGTTTGTGCCGAAATTGGCTCCAGAATTGCAATCAGCCGTCAGGTTGGTGGCAGATGGCGTTTGATCGGCATGGGTATCCTGACCGAATAAAGGTCATATTAGATACCAATGCCCTGATGATGCCCCTTCAGTTCAACATTGACCTCTTTGAAGGTCTGCTTGAACTGCTCGGTGCATATGACGCGCTCGTACCTGCTGAGGTGGTGTACGAACTGCGCGGTCTATCTGTCGGATGTGGAAAAGATGCTGCAGCAGCGCGTTTCGGTTTGACTGTTGCATCCCGCTGCACGGTTCTTCCTGAACTGACCGATGACATTCCTGTTGATGATAAAGTCATTATATCCGCAGAGATGTTTAATGGTGTAGTAGTTACCAATGATAGAGAATTAAGAAAACGTCTGATACAACGCCGTATCCCAGTCGTTGTTCTCAGATCACGTTGCAAACTAGAACTAATTGGAAAATAAGCAAAACATGCGAGGAGACAAAATATGTATTATAAGCTGAAATTAAACGACAAAGTCAGAGTCCCCCCGGACCGCATGGGTGAAGATCTCAAGACTGTCATTCTTGATGTCCTGCAGGAACAGTTTGAAGGTAGTGTTGACAAAGAGATGGGTATTTTCATCGCAGTGACAGGGGTCAACCGTGTTGGTGATGGTGAAATCGTTTACAGCAATGGAGGAGTTTACTACGATGTTGATTTCGAAGCTGTGGTTCTCCGCTTATCCCTCCAGGAAATTATAGAAGGTAATGTCGTGGAAACAACGAGCTTCGGCGCCTTCGTCTCTCTCGGCCCAATCGACGCAATGCTCCATATGAGTCAGATTTCCGATGAATACATCGATTACGATGAGAAGAACTCACGCCTTGTCTGTAAAGACAGCGGCAGAACAATCGGTGTCGGTGATTTTCTACGCGCCAGGGTCGTTGCCTTATCTCTAAATGAGCGCGACCCCAGAGAATCTAAGATTGGTCTGACCATGCGTCAGCCGGGTCTCGGTAATCTCGCATGGATCGAAGAGGACCGGATTAAGGAGAAGTCCGAGAAGGAGCAGAAGTAATGGCAGCAACAAAGCGTTCCACCCAGAAAAAAGTTCTCTTGGCATGCCGGAACTGCCATAAAGTCCTTGATGGAGATAAAACCGTTTGTCCCGAATGCCAGGGTAATGCCCTGACACCGGAATGGTTTGGTTATCTTGTCATCATCGACACCCGTCACTCGGATGTTGCCGAGAAGATGGAAATCGAATTCAACGGTAAATACGCACTTAAGGTCAGATAAATGCTGACGCTCCCAAAAGAACACCGTTGGCTTTTCAAAGAGCCATTCGGTACACTTTTTTCTGATTTTTCCATGGTAATTCCCTTACTTAAAGGAAAGTACTTTTGTACTGTCGGTGATGTTGTTACCCACAATGCCTTATCTGCAGGCCTGATCCCCTCAATAAGTATCATTGACGGGTTTACCGAACGCTCACCCTACCTCAGAATGCCGGAAATCCGCGGACATATTCTGCACGTGAAAAATCCGGCAGGAACAATCACAGACGAACTCATATCCGCGCTCCGTGAAGCACGGGATAAAATGCCGTGTGTGATTATGGTTGAAGGAGAAGAGGACCTCGCAGTGCTCCCTCTCGTTGAAATCATGCCGGATGAGACAATTATCCTCTACGGTCAGCCGGGAGAAGGACTCGTTCTCTGCGAGGTCAATGCAAAACTCCGCAGTAATACTAAGACGTTTCTGTCCTATTTTGTAAGCGTGTGACGCCAGTATTAAATATACTGCATTCCAATAGTTGTGGGATATCGATGGAGATTAAGATTACCTCTAATACCAGAAACGAGCTTTTAAGCCGTAACGAGGTCGCATTTACCGCAAGTTACGATGGTGCAACCCCCTCCCGTGCAGATATCGGTGCGAAAATCGCCGCAATGCAGAATACTCCTATTGAAAAACTGATTCTCTCCCCGCTTAAGGGACGCTTCGGAGTAAGAGCTGTTGCAGGCATCGCCCGTATCTACGACACACCAGAGGCACTCAAGGCAACCGAGCGCGAGTTTTTAATCGTACGCGGACAGCCCAAAGCAGCTAAGGAGGAGTAAAAATGGCAGCAAAGAAGCCAGTAAAAGAAACCCCTAAACGCAGCGAGCTTTACACTGTTGACAAACAGGGAAAAGCAACCACTGCTCACCGCAACTGTCCACGCTGTGGAGCCGGTGTCTTTATGGGTGAACACAATGACCGGTTTACCTGCGGAAAGTGCGGATACACTGAGTTTAAGCAATAAAATAATTTAAATCATGCCCGAAAAAAGGGTCCTCGGCATTGAAGGTACAGCATGGAACTTCAGTGCCGCTGTTTTTGCAGAGGATTTAGTCTGTCTTTATTCCGCACCGTATATTCCGCCTACCGGCGGGATCCATCCAAGGGAAGCGGCTCAGCATCACGCATCCGCTGCCTCAGACGTTATTAAAAGGGTCCTTAATGAGGCAGGCGGTCCGATCGATGCAGTCGCATTTTCTATAGGTCCGGGACTCGGGCCTTCTCTTCGAATCGCAGCAACCACTGCCCGTACACTAGCGCTGAAACTTGGTGTGCCGCTTATCGGGGTAAACCACTGTGTAGCACACGTGGAAATCGGCAGATGGTACACAAAGTTCGCAGACCCTATTGTCCTCTATGCATCCGGCGCAAACACCCAGGTCTTGGGATTCCTGAACGGGAAATACCGGATTTTCGGTGAGACGCTGGATATCGGTCTTGGAAATGCACTCGACAAGTTTGCGCGAAGTCACGCGCTCCCCCATCCGGGAGGGCCTATCATCGAAAAACTGGCGAAGAGCGGATCATATATTCATCTCCCCTACACGGTAAAAGGAATGGACCTCGCATTCTCCGGACTGATGAGCGCCGCAAAGGAAGCAACCATGCGCGGAGCATCCATGGAAGATGTCTGTTTCAGTTTCCAGGAAACCGCGTTTTCAATGTGTGTCGAGGTGACAGAGCGTGCCCTCGCCCATACAGGAAAAGACGAGGTCATCCTTGTCGGCGGCGTCGGGGCAAACTCCCGCCTGCAGGAGATGCTTGGAATAATGTGTGCCGAGCGCGGAGCCCGGTTCATGGCGCCCCCGCGAACCTATATGGGAGATAACGGCGCGATGATTGCCTACACCGGCAAAATCATGCTGGAAGCCGGATCAACGATTTCAATTTCCGAATCTATCGTGAATCCCGGATACCGTTCCGATCAGGTCGAGGTAACATGGAGAAACGACGCCGGCAAACTGTTCGCGCCCGGACAATCAGAAGTTGTCGAACGGGGCGCGGAGGCCTCTGTGGACCTTACCGGAGAGAATGCGATCAAAACCCGACTTTCCAAAGGATACCGCGTACCTGAACTTGACCACAACCTGATTATCGAACGCACCCGTGCCGAAGCGCGGTGTATTGCTGCAGCAAGACACAACGGGGTGCCGGTTCCGGTTATTCGCGACATTACAGACCATGAGATTATCATGGAAAAACTCGGAGGTGATGTTCTCAAATACATCATCAATGAAAAATATGCAAAAAGTGCTGGCATCACCACCGGGAAACTGCATAGGGCAGGTATTATCCACGGCGATCTTACTACATCAAACATGATCTGGCAAAATGACTGCGTGTATCTCATTGACTTTGGTCTATCACAAATGACCGAAGAAATCGAACCACGCGGAGATGACCTGCATGTGTTCTTCCAGACACTGGAAAGCACAACACAGAATCCTGAATCCCTGAAAAATGCATTCATTGAAGGATATCTTGAAACATTTGCCAACGCGGAAGATGTTATCCTGCGCGAACATGAGATTGAACTTCGCGGGAGATACTTATGATAACCGTTGTGACGGGAAATAAAAACAAAGCGGCAGAGGTCACTGCGTTTTTTGCCGGAATAACTGAAGTATCCCACATTTCTTTTAACTGCATTGAGCCACAGTCGGATAGCATCTCAGAAATTGCAAAGGTAAAGGCACAGCAGGCCTATGCCGCACTCCGGATACCTCTTATCGTGGATGACACGGGTTTCTTTATCGAAGCACTCGCAGGTTTTCCAGGCCCTTACGCCGCATATGTGCAGGATTCAATCGGAAATACCGGCATCCTCCGGCTGATGGACGGCATACAAAATCGTCGCGCATACTTTGCAACCTCAATTGCATACATCGATGAAAATGGCATTCAGACGTTTGAAGGACGTGTTGACGGTGAAATTACCGATTCACCCCGCGGCACAGGCGGGTTCGGATATGACCCGGTTTTTGCCATAGGCAACTGCACGCTTGCCGAGATGAATATGGAAGAAAAAAACACCGTTTCACACCGCGCCCGTGCTCTTTTTGCCTTCCGTGAATGGTATCTTTCCGACAGGTCTGAACGGAATCGTTAATATCACCGGGAGCATACATACTAGAACTCAATATACGGGGTTATTCATAAATGAGATTCCCAGAAGCAGAGGCTAGACTTCTTAATGTTAACGTTTGCATGAAATGCAACGCACGTAACGCTGTTCGCGCAACGAATTGCCGCAAATGCGG
>DATESH010000165.1:0-2983 GCA_035270965.1 Methanocorpusculum sp. | reverse complement strand
TCAGGTTTACATCGGTCCTGTTGGACCCATGCCGCCTTTCTGCATCTGTTTCATCATTTTGCCCATCGCCATTCTGTTTCCTTTGAACCCTTTCAGGGTCTTTTGCATCATCTTGTAGTATTTGATGAGGTCACGGACTTCATCGACCGTGGATCCCGACCCTTTGGCAGCCCGTATCATTCTGGAGGAGTTGATTATGGAAGGCTCATCCAGTTCCTGCGGCGTCATGGAATCCATAATGATCCGGAACTTCTTCATCTTGTCGGCAGTTCCCTCGAGAGCTTCGGAAGGAACCTTCATGCCGCCCAGCGGAAGCATCGAAAGGACCTGTTTTAACGGACCCATCCTCTGCACAGCTTCGAGCTGTTTATACATGTCATTCAGGGTAAACTTGCCCCGGAGCATGGCATTTACATCGACATCCTCGCTGCCGATAGACTCCTCAGCCTTCTCGACGAGAGCCTTCAGGTCACCCATCCCAAGAAGACGGGAGATGAAACCGTTCGCATCGAACCGTTCAAGGTCATTGATCGTTTCACCGTTACCGATGAAGACGATTCCGGATTCCGTTTCGGCAACGGCAGACATAGCCCCGCCTCCTTTTGCCGTTCCATCCATCTTGGTTACAATAACGCCGTCAATACCAATGGCTTCGTGGAACCGTTTCGCCTGGTCACGTGCTGCCTGACCAAGAGCCGCGTCGATGACAAGCCAGCGGTGTTCCGGTTTCAGGTAGTCATTGATCTGCATGATTTCATCGATCAGATCATCTTCCAGAGCATGACGACCTGCGGTATCGACGATGATTATGTCCATTTCCTTCAGGAAGGCAAGTCCGTCTTTGACGATTTTGACGGCATCCTTCTCATTCGGGTCACCGTAACTCGGGACATTGATTTTCTTACAGAGGGTTTCCAACTGTGCATATGCCCCGGGCCGGAAGTTGTCGGCACCAATTGCCCCGACTTTGAGACCTTTTCTCTGGAAGTAGCGGCAGAGTTTGCCGGTCGTGGTGGTTTTACCCGAACCCTGCAGACCTGCCATCAGGATTTTCTGCGGTTTTAACGAAAAGTCAGCTTCTTTGCCGACGAGTTTCACCAGCTCCTGATAAACGATTCTGAGCACATGCTCACGGGCATTGATTCCTTTCGGGAGATCTTCGGCCAAGGCACGGGATTTGATTTCCTTGGAAAGCTCCATTACGAGTTTGACATTGACATCAGACGAAAGAAGAGCTCTTTGCAGGTCACGAACGAGTTCTTCCACTGCAGCACGGTCTATCACCGTTTTGCCGGCGAGTTTCTTCATCGCATCCTTTAATGAGTTGGAAAGTGTATCGAGTCCCATATTATTCATCTCCGAATATTTCATCAATAATCAGTGCCGGGGTGAACGGTTTCATATCTTCATATCCCTGACCGACACCAAGGAAGACAAGTGGTTTTCCAATTGTGTAGGCGATTGAAATCGCAGCACCGCCTTTCGGGTCCATGTCGACTTTCGTGAGAATTACGCCGTCGGTAGAGACGGTCTTTTCAAACTCATCAGCCCGGATAACAGCGTCATTTCCCGCCACTGCTTCATCCACGTAGAAGACGAGATCGGGTTTCATGACACGCTTGATTTTTTCAAGCTGATTCATGAGGTTGACCCGGTTATGGAATCTGCCTGCAGAATCTGCAAGGAGAACATCGGTGTTATGGGCTTTGGCATACTCGACAGTATCATAGAGAACAGCTGAAGGATCTGCTCCCTCCTGATGGGAGATGAGTTTGACGCCAATTCTTTCACAATGAACACGGATCTGTTCGATGGCACCTGCACGGAACGTGTCTCCTGCTCCGACCACGACTGAAATTCCCTGACTCTTGAGATAATAGGCTATTTTTGCAACCGAGGTGGTTTTGCCGGTTCCGTTCACACCGGTGAAGAGAATTTTGACAGGCTTTTCATGAGTCCTGATATATTGAACAAGGTCAAAACCCTCGCCAAGGACCTCTTCGATGGCGTGCCTGAGAGCATTTGTTACGACATCATCCGCGGATTCGCGGATTTTTCTGTGCGTGCCGATGAGTTCTTTTTTCATGTGCTCAGTGATTGCTTCGGCTACCGGATACGCGACGTCGGATTCCAGGAGGACCATCTGGAGTTCGAAGAGGGATTCCTCCACATCTTTTTCAGTGAGAACAAACTCGTGTTCTACGATAAGGGTTTTGATTTTATTGATGAATCCGGGATTCTTTTTCTCCTCCGGTTCCGGTATTTTATTTTGAGCGTCAGGTAACGCTTCAGGCTCGGGGATTTTTTTCTTCCCGAGTCCGAGTTTATTTTTCAGTCCTTCAAACATTATCTATTAATTCAGTCCTGAGAATATAAATTCCTCTCTGTTCAGAGGGAGATAGAAAAAAATATTAAAATAGAAAAATCAGCGGCGCTGAGTCTGAGAATAGATTTCCTGCATTCTCTGCTCAACAGCCCGCATCTGTTCCTGAAGCTTTCCACTGGATTCGGAAAGACGTTTTGCTGATGCATTCATCTCGGTGACTCTGTCATGAAGGAACGTAATTGCTTCTTCAGTTGTCTTTTCCACCGTGATGCCGGCACCAATCCCGACAAGAATCTTCTTCATATCAGTTATTGTTGCGCGAACAGACACGCCGCCGCCAAGAGTCAGGAGTGTTGATACCCCTTCCTCAAGACCGCTGAAAGCCTCAAGCGTCTCAACGGACGCAAGGGCTTCACCGCGTGCCGATTCAATGAAACGTAACTGCTGAGTCAGAAGATCGTATTGCTGGGAATACTCATTTGCATATGCCTGGAGGGAGCGTATCTCCTGCTCCAGGGCTGCGTGTTGGTCAGTATTACTCGCCATTGATAGCCTTTGCAGAGTCAATGGTAATATACTTGCGTTCAAGTCTGTGCCTGCTTCCGATAGATGCAAGAGTAAACTCTCCTGCAAGCTTCTCGGAAGGTGCAACGACTG
>DATESH010000164.1:0-4627 GCA_035270965.1 Methanocorpusculum sp. | reverse complement strand
CTCCCGGGCGAAGTAATCCCGGGAATTTCTTCAATGCAGACAGCGTTTGCCCGGCTGCATGCTTCGTGGACGAATGTGGCTGTGGTAAATGCCCATGGAAAAAATCATGCTGATGCTATTTTGCATGCGGTATCAGATATCACTGCAGGTCATTCGGTTTTTCTTATCGCCGACCCGGATTTTTCTTTGGAAGAACTCGCAAAAGCCCTGCCTGCCTCGGTAAAGATTGCCGTTTGTGAGGATCTCGGGTATCCAAATGAGAGAGTGGCAGAAGGCACGGGCGCGGTCCCGCCTAAGGTTTTAAGCAGACTTTTTTGTGTGGTTTGCGGGTATTGACCCGGCTTTGCATACGAAATGAGAGAGATATGCGCTCTCCTCTTGTATATTCTTCAGTAAATGCAAAATCTGTGCCTGAACTGAGATGTCGGAAATCCGTGAACAAAGCAAAGCTTTGTGAACCGTGAATAAATTACACTAAAAATAGGGATAATAATTTTTTTTATAAGTATTCTTTTAGTTTAGTCTTTACCTGCTGTCTTTTTCTGCTTTACTCTGAATTTTACTAATCTCATCATCTTTGATAATGCCGAGCTTCTTTAAAATATCCGGCTTTACACGGACAATGTAAATTACAATAAGGGAACATACAACACCATCAATAATTGCGACCGGAATCTGTACAAGTGAATAACCTATCAGGGTTGCGATAAACAATGATGAACACGACGAAATAAACAAGGCAACAGTCCCATAGTCTGTATATGCTAATGCGAACTCCAGTGAGGCAACGATGCAGGTAACCAGATTCGCCGCGACTGACATAACGAATATTGATATCCCAAGACCTGCTTTTCCGGTTTTTCTCATACCTTTAAAGATGAGCCATGCCACCAGCGGTCCTGCGATTCCCATCGAAAAGACCGTTGCTCCCATAGTCGTCAGTCCGCCGTGCGCAAGTAGAAGGGCCTGGAGCATTACAACAATCAGGGTAATTACAGATGTAATTCCCGGTCCAAAAAATGTCGTCGGAAGACCGGTTCCGGTAACATGAGAACAACCACTGGGTGTCTCAATATGCAGTATCGAAATTACAAAAAGAAATGCTCCGGTTACTGCCAGTAATGGGAGAACACGACGGTTTTCCTTAATCATTCCGGTCAATTTCCAGATACCGTAGATGATAAACGGAGCCGACAATGCGGCCCAGAATATACACCAGCCAATGGGTAAAGATCCATCCATAAAATGCATAAACAAAATAGGGGGGGTAAATATTTAAGTTTGTGGACTAAATGATAATAACATTTATCTTGTAGCCGCAAAATAAACGGGGTTCATTGTACAGCCAGTAATCTGCCGGTTGTTTCTTCATACCTTTTTGCGCAGCGCGTGTTCGGCAAAAATCCGAAAAATACTGTCTGCCCGCATTACATATCGGTATTCATAATTTGTGTGATTGTTCTGTCGATAATATTAATCTTATGATTTTTCTTTTTAAAAACATAAACATCACATAACAACTATAAAATAGATTTAACATCAATTTATTTGTGCTGTGAGTCGTCACCACTTCACATGACAGTTTGTCACAGTTTTTATGGAGTCAATAAAATGCACATTAAGGAGTTTTAACTATGCATATCATGGAAGGTTTTCTTCCAATAGAATGGGCAATATTCTGGTGGATTGTCATGATCCCGTTTCTCATCATCGGATGTTACCAACTCAGAAAACTCATCCGGACACATCGTGAGGCACTGCCTCTTCTCGGCGTCGCCGGAGGTTTCATCTTTGTTCTTTCAGCATTGAAATTGCCTTCAGTCACTGGAAGTTGTTCACACCCGACCGGTACCGCACTTTCATCAATCACATTCGGTCCGTTCATCACGACTGTACTCGGATTCATTGTTCTCGTGTTCCAGGCGCTTTTCCTCGCTCACGGAGGTATTACCACACTTGGTGCAAATGTCGTTTCGATGGCGATCGTTGGTCCTCTTGCAGGTTATCTTGTCTTCAAGGGTCTGAGAAAGGTGAACTTTTCCTTCTTCGGCACGGTATTTATCGCCGCAGTCCTTTGTGATCTGATGACCTATGTCGTAACATCCTTTGAGCTTGCACTTGCATTCCCGGCAACTTCCGGTGGTTTCCTGCTTTCATTCGGGACCTACCTTGGTGTCTTTGCAGTCACTCAGGTGCCTCTCGCTATCGTGGAAGGTCTGGTCTTCATTGTCATCTTCAAGTACATCACTATTCTGAAACCTGACCTTCTGGTGAAATTGAATGTACTTTCCGAAGAAGCCGTGACAAAAGTAAAGGGGGCGTTCGAAGAATGAAGTATTTCTGGGAAATCCTCATGGTCATCGGAATCGTCGCATTCATTGGAATTTTCATCTTCACGAACACTGTCATGTACAATGGTGATGCAGAAGGCTGGAGCGGGTCGGATAATGTCGGCGCTTCGGTGATTCTGGAAAACAATAATTACACACCGTGGATAGAAAACGCTGATTATACCTTTGTCCCGCCATCCGGTGAAATCGAGTCCTGTCTTTTTGCACTTCAGGCAGTTTTCGGTGGTCTTCTTATTGGCTGGGTCTTTGGTGGCTGGACAACTGAAAGACGCATGAAGAAAAACAACGTAAACAAGCAGAACTGAAAGAATACATCCGGAACTATAATTCCGGGTTTTAACCTAACTTTTTTTGATTGATTATTCAATTAAGCTGACTGATATTCCCACATATTGTATCGGCTCGGATTAAGTGCCCGGGACTTTTATAATGTAAATTAATTAGTCTTTACTTAAATTAATTTTGATAAATATAAATAGTTTTAGCATCAATTAAATTTTCACTAAAAATCAGGTCCTGTACAGATGAAGGAAACCTGAGGAAAGGACCTGGAGAAAACATCGGATGTATTACGAATTTTTGGAGAATATTGCGCAAAACAACCATCTGCGTGACATCCACCCTGTCATCAAACTCGTCTTTGGTCTTGGCTGTATTCTCACTGCAATCTCTTCCCAAAGCATCATAGTTCCCCTCCTGATTATTGCAATAACAATGTTTGCAACTCTGGTTCTTGCAAAAATCGATCTGAAGTTTTACCTGATGCTGCTGACAGTTCCTCTCGGATTTGCAATCATCAGTGTTCTGGTCATTATATTTCTCCGGAACTCCGGCACAACTCTTCTCAGCATCCCTGTATTTGACTGGTTCAATATTGTCGTCAGTACCGGCAGTCTGAATGAAGGTCTGCTGATTTTTGCACGGGTATTTGCCGGGATGTGCTCGCTCTTCTTTGTAGCACTCACAACGCCGGTAACGGAACTTTTTACGACTGCGGCAAAATGTAAAATCCCGCATGAGTTCATCGATCTTGCAATGCTGATCTACCGTTTTATCTTTACTCTTATTGAGCAGGCTGCACAGATACATGCCTCGCAGGTCATGCGGCTCGGTTATGGATCGGCAAAAGAGGGAATCAACTCCTATGGCATGATGGCCGGTTCTCTTTTCATCAACACATGGATCGCAGGAGAAAATCTCATGATGGCGATGGACTGCCGGTGTTACGATGGAAAGTTTGCCCTCAATGCTGATGAGCTGAGATTTTCACCAAAACTCATGGCAGGTGTTATCGTAATTCTGGCAGTTCTCATAGTAATTGCGGTATATACCTGCGGATTCACCCTATTTGGAGTCTAACACATGGAACCTGTCATAGAATTAAAAAATATCAGCTACAAATATCCGCATGGGCCCAAAGCACTGGATAATGTATCGTTCAAAATCAATCCTGGTGAGAAGATCGCTCTTGTAGGGCCGAATGGTGCCGGAAAATCGACACTGCTTCTGATGTTCAACGGCATGCTCAAACCGGACAGCGGGGAGATTCTGTTCAATGGAAAGAAGGTCATCTATAATAGAGAAGCATTGCGTGAACTCCGGAGAAGAGTGGGGTTCGTATTCCAGAATCCGGATATCCAGGCTATTGCTCCGACTGTTTATCAGGATGTCGCCTTCGGTCCGGTGAATCTTGGCATGTCACGTGATGAAGTCCGGACCGTTGTTTCTGATTCCCTCAATGATACCGGTCTCGCCGGTTTTGAACGGCGGCCTATCCATCAGCTTTCGGGCGGGGAAAAGAAACGTGCAGCGATGGCAGGAATCCTTGCCATGAATCCTGATATCCTGGTCTTTGATGAACCGACAAGTGCTCTTGATCCGGCGGGGTCTGAAGATATCATGGAACTTCTGGATGAAATGTAGGTAAACGGGAAAACCATCATTATCTCGACACATGATGTGGAACTTGCATATCCCTGGGCAGACCGGGTTCTCCTCATTAAATCCGGGACAGTCCTCATGGAAGGAAAACCAGGCGATGTCTTTTATAATAGAGACCTTGTCAGGTCCTGCAAACTTTCTATGCCTGTTCTCCTGGAGCTCTATGAAGGGCTCTCGGAAAAAGGCATGCCGGAGATTGAAAAACTTCCGAAATCAGCACTGGACTTCATTACCTATATTTGTGAAAACTGCGGACTGCAGAAAAAAGAGGAGAAAGTCTGCGGGGATATCTATCTGGCTGATGTGGAGCGTGTTTCTCTGGAAATCGTGCGAAA
>DATESH010000163.1:0-2664 GCA_035270965.1 Methanocorpusculum sp. | reverse complement strand
TCCTGCTGAAACGGGACATAGATGACGTTCTCTTCCGATGTCACGGGTGTATGCCCGATATGCACAAGCACGTCTGCCCATTCAAGTGCATCAAGCGAGAGATCGCAGGCCCCCCAGCAGGCATCCCCGCTGATGAGTACCTCAAAGCCTTCGCTTTTGAGGGCGGCAGAAATCTCAGCAGCTTTTCTTTTCAGACCTTCGGGTAACTGCACGGCAACTTTTTTCGCGTTCCTGCTCTTGAGCTGGCTGATTACTTCAGTAAGCTGAATCAATGATTTTCACACCGTTTTGATCGACACTGATGGTGACAAGCGTTTTGTAGGGGATACCGATATCGGGCGAGCCTCTGTTGATGACAAAGAGAATATCCACAAGCTCTGCGCCGGCGATTTTTAAGGCAGGGAGAATCCCTTTGATTGTTCCGCCTGTACTGATAACATCATCAATAATAATTACTCTGTCGCCTTTGTTTACGCAGTTCATATAGAGAGTGCCTTTGGAGTATCCGGTCTCCTGACCGATGATAACTTCACCGGGCAGACGGTAATCCCTCTTTCTGATAACTACAAAAGGGATACCGGTTGCAAGGGTCAGGGCAGTGCCGATGTGAATCCCCATCGCTTCGGTAACAACGATCTTGTCGACATTTCTCAGGTCAAGTGATTTGATCATTGCCAACGTTACATCCCGCAGAAGTTCAGCAGTGACAGCGGGGATGCCGTCGGATATCGGGTTGACGAAATAATTATAAACAATCCCTTCTTTTTCCCGCTTGACCATGGGGCATGTCAGCAGGGATTCTTTGAGGACTTCAAGCATATCCCATTAGTGAGCGTTTCTAATAAATACGTCTAACGTCTTCCGGCTTATCAGTGAGACAAGATTTTTCTCTTCGTGCCGCTAATTATCATCAATGAAATATTTTCCGGCAGTTATTCTTATAGCGCTAATAATCATACTTAGTGCCGGCTGTATTAGTATCGGGACCCAGACAACGGATATTCTTGTGGGAAATGAGACGGTCGGGCATATTTATCTTACGCCTGTCACCGACAATCTCCTGTCAAATGAATCGGTAACGGAAAAATTCAATATGGAGGTGGAACTCTACGGGTTCAACTTCACGAAAGAAGGAATTACGAAAGATGAGGCGGATAATTTCCAGGATATTCTTTCATCAAGCAATACCACAAATACCTCACTCCTTGATCTCGGATTTATTCCCTCGGTTGAAAACATCTCTGCCGATGATACAGATGACTTCATCAATCAACTGCTCAACATGCCGGTGACCAATCAGGACACAGAAAAAGTTCTTGATTCACTTGATTTTGAGGGAGCCGGTGAGAAGATTCAGGCATCATTCGAGAGGATTGAGGAACTGCTCGGGCTTATCTGATTTAAAGACAGTTTTCAATAAGGAATTTTACGCCGATCAGGATGAGTATGACTCCTCCAAAAATCTGCATTTTATTTCCAAGAATCCTGCTGAGTTTGTGTCCGGCAAGGACTCCCAGAAATGAAAATACAAAGGTGACCGCGCCGATGATAATCGACGGGAATATAATCGCTTCTCCGAGAAGGGCATACCCGATTCCAACTGCGAGGGCATCTATGCTCGTTGCAATTGCAAGAAGAATCAGCACTTTCCATCCGGTAAGACTGATCTCCTTCTCTTTTCCAAAGAAGGAGTCCCAGATCATTTTACCCCCGATGAAGAAGAACAGACCAGTGACAACCCAGTAGCCGAATGGATTGATAATCTGTGTAACCGGGGCGCCGATGAACCAGCCGAGTATCGGCATCGTTAACTGGAAGAATCCGAACATTCCTCCGGCGATGAGTGCTGTTTTTACTATATTTTCTTTGAGTGCCGCTCCGCCTGCAAGTGAAACCGAGAATGCATCCATCGCGAGACCTACCGCGATGATGAGCGATGATATCAGAACTTCAAACATTACCAGACGGGTTTTCCGTCACGGCGAACGTGTTCAACCCCTTCCTGATCGTCAACAATGACGACGAACGTCCCGTGACAGGGTTTTGTGTAGCCGTACACCAGTTTTTCATTGGCAACTCCTACGATAATCGGCGGTATTCCAATCAGTGGTTTATCCAGCAGTTTAAAGCCCGGCGGGACCTGGTATCTCTCCTTGCTGTTTGATTTGATTATTTCCCGTGCTTCTTTGAAACTGCAGTTCTTAGCAAGAACCTCGTAGTTCATATTTTCAAGACAGCCCATTCTAGTACCTCGTCTAATTTTGTGAGAAGCGGTCTGGTGTTGTGGGTAACCGGAGCCACGACTTGTTCTGTTGGATATTCAATTTCTTCGGCGATCTCATATGCATGTTCTCCGAAAAGAACCGAGACAAGAACAGAATCCGGGGAAACTGCCGCAATTGTTGCGGTGTAGGTGAGCCCTGCATTGTTATGAATCAGTGAAATAATCACCGGATAGTGAACCGTACCGTCAGCCAAATCTTCAATGGTTTTATCCAGATCTTTGTAGTCTTTTACGTAGTATCCTTTTGGATCGCTCGTTTTTACGAGCTGCTTTGCTGAAGGATTCGCCGCAACAACCGGTTGATGTCCCGCATCCTGAAGAAAGTCTGCAATGTGGAGTACAAGTGCTGACTGGACAGGAATCTGGGGGCAGCCGATAAA
>DATESH010000162.1:0-2891 GCA_035270965.1 Methanocorpusculum sp. | reverse complement strand
ATGCTTTCCCATGCAAAGAAATTCCGGGAAGCGGATGATATTATGGTTAAGGTCTGCGATCTTGAGCCGAGGGGTCCCGAGCACTGGTTTAACCGTGCAACGATGCTTTTCGAGTGCGGCAAGATGGAGGATGCTATTTCGTGTTATAAGGCAGCATTCGAGATTGCCCCGGGTCATGCGGTGAGTTATTTCAACTGTGCCAATGCTCTCTCGTCTCTCGGCAGATATGAGGAGTCTGTCTTCTATTATGATAAAGCCCTCAAATATGAACGTTCTCTGACGGGAGCAATGAATAATAAGGGGTCTGCTCTAAGCAATCTCGGGAAACATGCCGAAGCATATGACTGCTTCAGACGTGTGCTGATAGCTCTGCCGAAAGATGCGAATGCATGGTACAATAAAGGGTATGAACAGATGCTTCTCGGGAAATATTCCGATGCAGTTTCATCGTTTGAGAATGCTCTCTCTTTTGCAGACGGAGATGACCGCGAGCTTATTATCAAGTGCCGGGAAGCCAAAGAGAAGGCTGTCCGGTCATAATACATAAAAAAATAGTTTCCGGTATTTCCACCCTCTATATTTGTGTCGGGTGTGGTTTGCAATTCATCCGGTGATTTGCCTGTATGAAACCAAATCCGATAAAAAAAATAAGAGAAGGTATCTTTTCGATTTTTATGAGCCTTCAAACTTGGAATCGTATTTGGGATTGAGCAGATGGACCTTGACTACTGAACCTTCCTGCACGATGACCTCCGGCCAGATACGGGTTCCCGAGTGGATGGTGACATGGCTCTGGAGAATGCATCTCGGGCCGATTACGGTGTTATGTTCAATGGAGCAGTTGTCGCCGATATTTGTGTGAATGTCGACAATGCTTCCGGAAATGGTGGTATCAGAGCCGATTACAACCCCGCTGTAGATGGAGGATGAGAATATTTTGGCGTTTCCTTTGATGACACAGTTGTCGCCAATGCTTGTATATGGACCAATGATGACGTTTTCACCAATCATTACGCCGTTTCCAATCAGAACCGGGCCTACAATTCTTGAGCCTGCACCCAGAGTTATGCCGTCTCCGAACTTTACCGGTCCGGTGATATGGGCATCCTTGATATTCAGCGTGCCGGAGATGCTGGTGACAATGTTTTCCTGCAGAATCCATTTTTCGGCGGCACGGAGCATGACCGGGTTTCCGACATCGGTCCAGTTTCCGCGTGCAAGCCAGCCGTTAATCTGATATCCCTTTGACATTAAGAGGGGGAAGAGGTCTTTGGCAAAGTCGAACTTGGTGTTTTCCGGAATGAATTCAAAGATCTTCGGGTCGCAGATATACATACCCGTGCTTGCAAGGTTTGAGAAGATTTCTCCCGGAGCAGGCTTTTCCCTGAATCTCTGGATCCGGAGGGATGCGTCGATCTCGGCGATACCGAACTCGCGGGGGTCTTCGATGCTGATAAGACCGATTGAAGTAATCGCAGGGGAGTTCATGTGTTCCCGGTAGAACTCCAGGAGGTTGAGGTCGGTCATATGATCTCCGCCGACCACAAGGAACGGGGCATCACCGAGATATTTCTGGGCGTTTTTCACACTGCCCGCGGTCCCGAGTTTTATCTCTTCTGAGACGTAGGTGATGTTTGCGCCGTACAGCGACCCGTCCCCGAGTGCTTTCTGGATATCGTCCCCGAGGTATCCGATTGTCAGGACAATGTCGGTGAATCCGAGGTTTGCCAGATGGGTCACCAGGTGTACGATTGAGGGTTTATTTGCAATCGGGATACATGGTTTTGGACGCTCAAATGTTAACGGGCGAAGACGGGTCCCTTCTCCGCCGCACATAATGCAGGCTTTCATTGTGACTATATTTGTTTTTACTGGTTATGAGTATTGCGGGGTGAGGTGATGCAGAAAAAAAGAGGATATTCCGGCGGGTGGTCGTGTCTTCACCAGATTCATCTGTTCGGTATTTCCCGGATTTTTTCCGGCGGGTGTAGTATTGACCCGTTCAACTTTCGATTCTGCTGAAATCCGGATGTCTTAAAAAATAAAAAAAGGCTGGCTGATGATTAAATCCCGAGAGCCATCCTCAGAACATCGCGAAGACCCGGGGCAAGACCCACGATAATCATTGCGAGCAGCACCAGATACCAGATATTTTCCATTCCTGCTTCTTTTCTGAACTTTTCCAGAATCCAGATCGCTGGAATAAGAACAATGATTTTCATGGCAAACATCACATAAGGCGTCCCGGTAAAGTCGATAAGTGCGCTTCCGAGAACATGCTGTTCAATGTAGCCTTTGTATGCAAGAGCATAACTTGTCGCAGACGCATCAAGCATATGGCCGGCCAGCAGAACCAGATACAAAGGATGGTTAACATATTCCCAGCGGAATACATATCTGAGCAAAGCCCACAAACCGACAGTTGCCCCGGCGGCTATCAGTAGTACAATGATTCCCGCCCCAAAATCCACATCGGTCGCCTGGGTAACCCCGAACCAGACCAGAAATCCGAATGCAGTCAGCGAGGAAATAATCCCGCCCAGCATAAACGGGGTCGTGTATGAGACAACGATCTTCTTTTTCTGGAGCTGATAGGAGATAAACAGCATAACCGCGGCAAAAATTGCGGTCAGAATATAAACCTGCGGTGTTACAAATAATATCCACCAGGGTTCCGGAACCATCCCGGTGTCCTCGATAACCCTGAGTATGCCTCCGAAAACAATGTAGGAGACACCTGTCAGAATTAACGGTGTTTCTATCTTAAACTTCGATTTATTGAGCCATCGGTAAAGTATATACAGTCCTGCGAGCACTAATAATGCATACAGGAAGGTCTGGAGGACCGTATATGTTGATCCCTCCAGCTCGACGATCCACTCATAGAATTC
>DATESH010000161.1:0-10253 GCA_035270965.1 Methanocorpusculum sp. | reverse complement strand
ATACTGCCATAAATGCATTCGCGAATCCGCGTGTCGGAGTCCGTCTCGAATACTGGTCTGACAAAAAGACTGTAGAAATGCTTAAATCAAACAAAGGGCATAAAACATACAGGATTCTGGTCTCAGTAGATGACCGTATCTCTTTCGAAACTATGCAAAACGCTGTTTCCAAGCTAAAAGGAGCCTGGATTAACCAGCGCACGCCTGAAAGAGTCGCGCACCGACGTGCCGACCTCATTCGAAAGAGACAGGTCATTGACATAAAAGTCCTTGGTGTGGAGAATGGTCTTTACCGGCTAGAAGTGCTTGGTGAAGGCGGTCTCTACATCAAAGAACTTGTATCAGGAGACGGGGGCCGAACGACTCCCAGTCTTGCTGAAATCCTCGCCGTTCCAGCCAAAGTCGTTGAATTAGACGTGGTGCAGGTCGACGGATTACCAAATATTGGAGATGAGTAAACATGGCAAAGCATAATGGAATTAAAAAGCGAACAAGATATAAGTTACAGAAAACCCTGCGTACCCGTGGTATGCCCAATGTGACCAAGGTCATTCAGAACTTCGAAGAAGGTCAGAAAGTTCACATCGCCTTAGATTCAAGTGTTCAGAAAGGACAGCCCCACCCGAGATTCCATGGTAAAACCGGAACAATCATCGGTAAAAGAGGCAGAGCCTGGCTCCTTGAGATTAAAGACGGCAATGCAACTAAAATAGTCATTGCAAGACCACAGCACCTCACGGCGCAGAAATATAATTAAACCCCAAATACTTATTTTACATTTATCAGGAGTCTCGCATGAAAGTAAAGAAAATTATCAGTGAAGATATGATGACCCTCCCCGAGCTTCGCGAAGAGCTAATTGCAATTCGTGATCAGCGCTCCGGCGGAGATGAAGCTGAAGATTCAACAGCCCGCACCATGTCATACGAACTGCGTAAGAGTATTGACCATGCAGACAGTCTCAGTAAATGCAGTGTTGAAACGGCAAAGACACTCTACGGCGAACTCGCAGTCCTTGAAAAAATCAAGCCTGAGATTGCCAATCGGATCGTCAACATCATGCCGAAAAGCCGTGATGAACTCCGTGCAATCTACGCCAAAGAGCGCTTTACCCTTCTTCCCGAAGACTTAGATCAGATCCTTGACATTCTGCATAAATACGAGTGAGTGTAGATATGCCGCCAAAGATGGAGAGGACTGATAAAAAAGAAGTCGAAGCCGTCGTACTGGATTTTCTCCAGTGGGGTTATGCCAGCGACAGACGTCCTTTAAATCAGCGTGAATCTATCATTATCGCAGTAGGTACTGACCAGTTCAAACTCCTTGAACTCATCGCAAAGAGAGATGTGGCAATCAATCTGCACGACAGAATTTACATCGGTGAAGGTGAACGGAAACATGTCGAGCGGGTAAAACGCCGGATGTCTTACAATGAATTAACCCCTACCGCAAAAGGTGAACTTGAACCGGCCGTGGAAGAAATCGTTGCTGAAACAGAAGGACGTTATGTAGAATTTTACAACACTGCAGTTCCAATCAGTCTTAAGATGCACATGTTGAACCTCCTTCCCGGATTCGGCAAAAAGACATTGACCGACACACTGGAAGAGAGACATAAAAAACCGTTTGAGAGCTTCGATGAAATCCGTTCCCGTGTGAAAACACTCCAGAAACCGGAGAAGTTTATCCGTGAAAGGATTATGCTCGAACTCGAAAATCCGGAAGAGAAATATCATCTCTTTACCTCTAAATAACTATTTTTATGAAAGCGCCAAAGGATCAGCATTTTTTGATTGATACAGACGCTGTGGATTTTATCGCAGACTCTGTGCCGGTTAAAGGACGGAGTGTGCTTGAAATCGGACCGGGCGGCGGAGTTCTGACAGCCGCACTTCTTATACGCGGAGCAAATGTCAGAGCAGTCGAACTTGACGGGACACTTCTTCCAAACCTCGAACGACGTTTCAAAGATGAACTTTCCACAGGCCAGTTGACAATTACCCGGGGCGATGCCTCGAAAGTCCCTCTTCCGGAATTTGATCTGGTCATTGCAAACCTGCCCTATTCAATATCATCGAAGATTACATTCCGGCTTCTTGAAACCGGTTTTGAGGCGGCAGTTCTGATGTATCAGTGGGAATTTGCAAAACGCATGGTCGCCCCCTCGGGAAATGGTGAATACGGCAGACTTTCCGTGATGGTACAGACCTATGCCGACGTTGAACTTATTCTGGAACTCCCGCCAAAAGCATTCAACCCCCCGCCGGAAGTTGATTCGGCAGTGGTAAAAATCATACCGCACGAACCGCCAATCAGAATTCTCAACCGTGAAGCGCATCAAATTCTCGTTCGCGAACTCTTCTCACACAGGAGAAAGACAATCCAGAACGGACTCAAAGGTATGAAAAGCATTTATGGAGAAGAAATTATGGCTTCACTCATCAATGGACTGCCAAAAGAATTACTCGGCAAACGTCCGGAGATGCTTTCAGTAACAGAGTTCATCGAACTTGCCAACCTACTTGCCAATCAGATCCAATGAACATCGATACAACCCAGATTTATTTTCCCTCGGAAGATACGTTTCTCCTGATAAAAGCAGCTCTTGCCGAGATAAAACCGACCGATCGTGTTCTGGAAATCGGAACCGGTTCGGGAGCAGTTGCAAAATCATTACTCGAAGTCACGCCCAGTGTGCTCGCTGTCGAAATTAATCCCCATGCGGCGGCGTATGCACATGAAGTGAACGGTGTCGAAGTCATAAGAGGAGACCTCTTTGAACCAATTACCGGAGAGTTCGACCTGATTTTATTCAATGCGCCCTATCTTCCGACATCACCCGAAGAGCGGTATGACGACTGGCTCGAGTATGCCCTGGACGGCGGACCCACTGGCCGGGAGGTTATTGAACGTTTTATACATGACGCACCAGTCCATCTCTCAGCATTCGGACGTATTCTTCTTCTCATTTCCTCGCTTACCGGCATAGATGAAGTGCTGAACCTCTGCCGCACCCAGGCTCTCATTGTCCTGGTAATCGCTGAAGATCGGCAGGAAGACGGCGAGATTCTTTATGTTCTGCGAATCTCGCGGGACCTGTGTTCCCTTTGCGGAACTTAATAATGCATGAATATCCAAATCTTAGATAATGTCACGCATATTATCTGAACATGATATAACACTTCTTTTAAAACTCGCGCCCGAATGCGACACGCTCATCTGCGGGAAATCCGAGATACAATATCGTTCCATTCTGCCGCCGGTGGCAAACCATTACGCAAAAGATGCCGATGATTTTGCAGCAAGATTAAACCGGCTCACAGAAAATGAGTTTGTCTCACTCATTGAACTCATTGAAAATGGAAACGAGGGAATCAGATGCCTGCCTCAGGAATGTGCAGAGGTCCTCATCGAACAGACAATGCGGCGTGTCGGGGCAGAAACAGCAAATGAACTGTATGCACTGTATGAACTCGAAAATCAGTGTCAATAATCTTTTTTTTGCCACATTCCAATATCTTTTATCCAGAGAGACTGAATTAAAAATACTATGGATGATAATCAGTCTCTTACTCACGACAACGGAGCTCCGGTTGCCGACAACCTGAACTCTCTCACAGCCGGTCCACGCGGACCCGTGATGCTGCAGGATTTGTGGTTCCTGGAGAAACTCGGTCATTTTGACCGGGAAGTCATTCCCGAGCGGCGCATGCATGCTAAAGGTTCGGGAGCATTTGGAAACTTCACCGTCACAGGAGACGTAGAGAAATACACGAAAGCAAAAGTCTTTGAAAAAGGCAAAAAGACCGATGTCTTTGTCCGGTTTTCAACGGTCGCCGGAGAACGCGGGGCAGCTGACGCTGAGCGTGATATTCGCGGGTTTGCTATGAAATACTACACCGATGACGGAAACTGGGATCTGGTCGGAAACAACACACCGGTTTTTTTTATCAGAGACCCTCTGCAGTTTCCCGATTTGAACCATGCCATAAAACGTGACCCGAAGAATAACATGCGGTCTGCCCAGAACAACTGGGACTTCTGGACCTCGCTCCCTGAAGCACTTCATCAGGTCACCATTGTCATGTCGGACAGAGGAATCCCGGCAAGTTTCCGGCACATGCACGGATTCGGGAGCCATACATACAGTCTGATTAATGCCAACTGGGAACGGGTCTGGGTAAAATTCCATCTCAAAACCCAGCAGGGTATAAAAAATATCACTGATCATGAAGCAGAAATGCTCGTTGGCAGGGACAGGGAAAGTAATCAGAGAGATCTCTTTGAAGCAATAGAGAGAAAAGAGTTCCCGAGATGGACAATGTACTTCCAGATAATGACCGAAGCGGAGGCAAAAGTCCGGAAAGAAAACCCGTTCGACATCACAAAAGTCTGGAGTCACAAAGAGTATCCAATGATAGAAGTCGGTGTTCTCGAACTCAACAGAAATCCGGAGAACTATTTCGCCGATGTTGAGCAGGCTGCATTCAATCCGGCGAACATCGTGCCGGGCATCGGTCTGTCTCCAGACAAACTCCTGCAGGGCAGACTGTTCTCCTATGGTGATGCACAGCGTTACCGGCTCGGGGTAAATCATTCATTGATTCCGGTCAATCGCCCGAAAGTAAATGTCCATGCATATCATCGTGATGGCCTGATGAGAGTGGATGAAAACTATGGCGCTGCAAAAGGGTATGTGCCGAACAGTTACGGGGAATGGGCACAACAGGAAACATACCGTGATTCTGCATTCGCCCTTTCGGGAGACATGGACCGATACGAGCAGAAAGATGAAAATGATGACTGCTTCCATCAGCCAGGCGACCTGTATCGTCTGATGACCGAGGACAAAAAACAGGTATTGATTGAAAACACCGCCAGGAATATGGAGTCAACAACGGAAAATATCAAATACCGGCACGCAGCCCACTGTTATCTGGCAGATTCTGATTACGGCATGAGGTTTGCAAAAGCCTGCGGACTTGATATGGAAAAGGTTGTTACCCTTTCCAAAATGGGACATGCAGAGAGAATACAGGCAACAAAATAAGTTGAGAGGATTTCTCAATTATTCTTTTTTCTTCACTACCACACCAATACTTTTCTCAGGTGCATCAGTATCAATATCCACGGTAATTCCAATCAGGTACGCGTTCATCCGGGCGATAGCCTCACGGTTCCGGGTATCTGCAGTTGCTGCCTTCTGATAACAGGAATATGCCAGGTCCCGGTCACCACGGAGATCATACACTTTTCCAAGTTCGGTTAATGCACGACTGTCTTTTGGATTATCGGCAACATAATTCCCGAGCATTGTCAGAGATTCATCATAATTACCGGCACGGCGCAAATCAACCGCGGCCTCGATTGGATCCACTTCAATGTTCCGTTTCCTCTTGGGCGGGGGAATATACTGGGCAGCCTCACGCTTTTTCCGCTCAACTCTGTCCTCCATCTCCTTATTTGCCCGGCGGGGAGCCATCGGTGCTTCCTCTTCCACCTCATCGTGACGGAGCTTACGGGTGCCTGCCTTTTTCCGCCGCTCTTCATCGTGGGCATGCTTCTCAGCCGCATTCACTTCCTTTTTCTTGGCAACCCATGAAGGCTCAGATGTTGGTTTCGCTGCGGCCTTCTTGTCCCCGATCCACTCTGCCTCCTTCTTCTCGGTCGACCGCCTTTCAGTCCGGCGTTTTTCCTTATCCCGCTCATCATCCATACAGGAAATCTCGGCAATTATTTCAAGGGGATCATCCATCACCCGGACCATCTTGTCAATCTCAAGAAGCCGTTCCATCCCGATGAAATGCTCGGACATGATTCTTCCAAGAGGAGAGAGCTCCAGAGTATCCCCGGACTTCTTCACGAGTTTATGTTTGAAAAGCTCTGAGAGCGGGTCATCACCCACACCCACCATACTGTTTCCGACTTTTACAATATCAGCCTCACGACCATGACAGGCGATTGCATTTGCTGCAAACTCTTCGGACGTTTCTTCAATATCATATTCCGGAGATACCTCCTCCATATCACCTTTAAGAAGCTGGATGGCAACCTCTTCCTCGGTAAGCTTCGTATCACGCGAATACGAAGCTCCGGGCTCGGCGAGAATGACAACACGTCCTACATCATGGAAGTCAGGACGACCGGCACGACCCATCATCTGATAAAATTCCTGTACAGAGAGCCAGTTGATTCCCATTGCAAGGGCATCAAATATTACCTGACTCGCAGGGAAATCCACACCAGCTGCCAGAGCCGCCGTTGTCACTACACAGGCAAGTTTGCCGCCCATGAACTGATGTTCAACAGCCCGGCGTTCCTGTGAAGTAAGACCTGCATGATATGGAGCGGCCGTTGATCCTATTGCTTCGGCTACGGTGTGGCATCTGCTCCGTGCATTTGTGAATATAATCGTCTGACCCTTATACCCTTTTGAAGATGTCTTGTTGAACTCCTCGAATACCAGTTTTTTAATGAAAGGAATCTTCGAGTCCTTTTCGGTGAACACAAGATGACGTTCAAGAGCTACCGGACGATCTGCATAGGAAACAAGTTTTGCATTGAGTTTCTTTGCCAGCAGATTGGGTGAGCCGATTGTTGCGGAAAGATAGAGGAACTGGGCCTTTGGAGCAATATACTTCAGCCTTGCAATGAGCCCGTCGAGACGATGTCCACGCTCCGGGTCTTCGAGCATCTGGACCTCATCAATAACAACGGTTCCGATATTGCCAACCTGCTGACCTTTTCTCAGCAGATTGTCCATACCTTCATAGGTTCCTACAACAATTCCCCCGCCTGACCCACGATTTCCAACAGGCCGGGTCTCAGGCAGATTCACACGGGACACACCGGTCATGATTGTGGTCTGGGTAATTGACTTGTATCTTTCTGAAAAACGGTCATACTTCTGGTTCGCGAGAGCCACGAGAGGGACCAGGAATAGCATTCTGCCGCGACCTTCGATATAATTCTTCAGCCCGGCCATTTCGCCTATGAACGTTTTCCCGCTTGCCGTCGCTGCAACAACAAGAAGATCTTTTCCAAACAGAAGTCCTGCCTCAACTGCATTCTGCTGGGCAGGCATGAGTGTCTGAACCCCGCAGATGTCCACAAACTCCCGCGGCAGAGGCAGGTTTTCAATTCGTTCGGTTGGAATCCTCTCAGAGGCTTCAAGCCGGTCAAACATCGTTTTCTTTGTATCAAGCGATTCCGGCTCAAGAATTGCGAGGACCATATCCAGGTCCCGGTATTCTTCAAGAAGGTTTTCGATATGGAGCTGGGTCCGTTTGCCGAGCCGTTTGATGTGACCAAGTTCACGGCGGAGCTCACGCTTCGCACAGTCAAGACAGACAAATTCCTGTCCGCATCTGATACGGGTTTCTTCAGTGAGCGGTGTCATCCGGTCATCGAAGAGACAGGTCCGGCACAGGGTAATCATCTCCCAGGTAAACTGCATGCTCTGGAGAAAATCCTGGAACTCGGGCATTGTCTGGGTAAGCTGAATGGTTCCGTTCGCACGAAGAACGGTAATGAACTCCTTTGTCGGTGTCTTCTCGGCATGCGATGTCCCGGGTCTTCTGACAAAAAACTCAGAAGGACGCATTCCTTTGGAGGTTTCTTCGAGTTCGACAGTTCCTACATGTTTTATTTTGCCTGCTTTTGTATCGTCACAAAATAGCACCTTATACCCTTTTTTCCAGGGCTGGACGATTGTCGTCACGTTACTCTTTCACCAGTTCGTGAATAGTATACGTAAGACCTGCCGTTTCTAGGCGCTTCAGGAAATCAGTAAACTCTTCATCAACAATAATCATCAGGCAGTGCATTCCGTGGAATGCTGCTTCAACGGTTCCTTCCCGTGCTCCAAAAAACATATCCGGCTTAATTCCCGAGTTCATACAGGCGAGGTAGGCTTCTAAACCGACGGCTGCTACGATATCGGCGTCCTTTGCAAGAGCGAGGAACTTGCCGGTCTGAATCATTTTTGAACCGCCGCGTTCGATACGCGGAACTTTAGCGACATCCACTTTTCCTTCGGTGTGTTCAATGATACCCGCAAGGCGTGCAACGCCGACGTCCATACCCGCAGAGGCATCAGCCGTTACCATACCCATTGAGGTCTGAGGGCGTTTACCAGCATACAGCCAGCCGCCTTTCATGTACACACCAACAGAGTCACCTGATTTCAGATCAGTATCTGCTATTGCCGCCCATGTTACAACCTGATGGATAATATCCCGGCGGACATGTCTTGCATAGGATTCCAGAACCTCAGCGTTATTGAGGACCCACTCGATACCTTTGTGGGTAACATAGTATCTTCCTCTCCCTTCAGCACTAATATAATCCTCGTCAGCGAGGTCACGCACATATTCTGATATTGCCTGGGGCGTGACACCGAGTTTTTCCGCTATTTCCTGCTGGCGGATGGACGGCTGGTGCTCGGCAACCTCGACTAAGACCTGGAACCGGGTCGTCTCGCGTTTACTGCGAAGTATGTTTGCAAATGGATCATCAACCATGATGTGTATCTCCTATCTATATAATGGGCGCTCCATAAAGAAAATATGTGGGGCACAAAACCCTACACTTATATTGTCTGTGATTCTATAATCCTTTTTGAGATTGATTGATTGATGAAGTCCGGAAAAATAATAATACGCGGGATTGTTCAGGGTGTCGGGTTCCGCCCGTTTGTTTATGCCCAGGCGATACGATTCGGAATTAGAGGGACGGTTATCAATCACGGCAGTGAAGTGGAAATAGACGCAGGCGGGGAAAATTTTGATGTGTTCTGCCGTGAGGTTTCAAAGGGACCGAAGATGTCAGTTATTGACTCGGTTTCAATCGAGGCACTTCATAATTGGACTGCCCCGGAAATGTTTTCCATTCTTCCAAGCAGAGACGGGGCACGAACGGGTTTTGTACCGGCAGATATCGCAACATGCACAAACTGTCTGAATGATATTATGAATCCGAAGAGCAGGTACTTTGGCTACTGGGCTACGTCGTGTACGGACTGCGGTCCAAGATACAGTATCATTAAAGCCGTTCCTTACGACAGGGAACGAACTTCAATGGATAAATTTCCAGTATGCCGGGACTGTCTTGCGGATTATGAAAATACAGGCAACCGGCGTCATCACGCCCAGACGATAGCATGCTCATCCTGCGGGCCGAAACTCTCGCTTATGAGAGGGACGGGCGAGGTGATTTCCACCAATGACCCAATTGATACCGCAGCAAAACTTCTGGACGCAGGAAAAATAGTTGCCATCAGAGGGGTCGGCGGGTTTCATATCTGCTGTATCGAAGAGAGAGCAGAACATCTGAAAACTATTCTTGGAAGACCAAACCAGTCACTCGCTGTGATGATGAAACCCGAGACGCTTCCGGATTTCGTTGTTGAGCCAACAAAAGAGGAGTGGGGCCTTCTCAAGGGCCCGGTTCACCCGATCATGATTCTGGATAAGATTGATACGGAGTCACACAAAAATCTATCAAAGTTACATAACCTCGGTGTGATGCTTCCATATACAGGACTCCATCACCTGCTGTTTGCAAAACTTTGTTCCCCTCTTCTTATAATGACGAGTGCCAATGCCCCGGGTACTCCGATGATTACGGAAACGAAAACCATTATCGAAAAAATGGGAGGGGTTGTGGAATATATTCTCGCACACGACCGGGAGATTGTGAACCGATGTGATGATTCGGTTGTCAGAGATGGATATTTAATCAGAATGTCCCGGGGTTTTGCTCCGCTCAGAACAAAAATAGATCTCGGGACGAAACAAATCCTCGGGGTCGGTCCCGAACTGAATGCGAATACGAGTGTCTATAAAGACGGTTTTCTGATTACCTCCCCCCATATCGGGAATATCAGAAACCCCTCGACCGTGGCATACTTAGAGGAAACAATAGAGAAATTAACGAGCCTCACTGGCGCAGTTCCGGAAATCATCGCACATGATCTCCACCCCCAGTTTTTGAGTACAAGGGTTGCCCATGAACTTGCTGAACGCTATGACGCGGTTCTTTGCCCGGTGCAGCATCACCGAGCCCACATCGCTTCGGTGACAACTGAAGAAGTCGTTGGAATTGCAATTGACGGAGTAGGTTATGGTGACGACGCAACCATCTGGGGCGGGGAGATTCTCGCAGGGTCTCCTGGAGAATATGTCCGAACAGGGCACCTCGAACCGGTTCTGATGCCAGGAGGAGATTTTGCTACAAAATTCCCTGAACGGATG
>DATESH010000160.1:0-3059 GCA_035270965.1 Methanocorpusculum sp. | reverse complement strand
GTTTTGATGTGATGTGACACATATTTGCAGAGCGCTTCGCCGGAAAGCATAGGGGCATGTCCGTCAATATGGTCAAATAGTGAGAGTTTTGCCAGCACCTCGGGATCTTCGAAGATAACCCCGGGGAAATTCATCATCTCGCCAAGTCCTATGACCGACTTTACCCCCTTGTAGGTCGCGATATCCGCATAAGAAACTACAGCACCTCCGATATCCTTCCGGGTCGCAGGAACGCAGGACGGGATCATGAAAAAAATATCAGCGGGTGAATTCTTTGCATCGATCAGCATAAAGTCAATACCGGCACATCCGGCAACATTTGCAATCTCGTGAGAATCGGCAATGACGGTAGTAACTCCGTTCATAAGAGCAAGACGTCCGAACTCACGGGGCGTCAGGAGTGTGCTCTCGATATGGAGGTGGGCATCGATTAAACCGGGCACTACCCGTGCACCCTTCAGATTAGTGACCTGGGTCCCGGAAATGGACCCTGGTTTTCCAACAACAGTTACGAGACCCTCATCAACGGAGAATGCCGAGGGAACCCATTCACTGGTTACCGGGTTAAACAGCAGGGCATTATCAAAAATCTGCGTCAAGCTATCACAATATTACGTATGAAACCGGTAATGCGTTTAGTTCCTTCATCACGCTCAAGAACATAGATGAAAACTTTGTATTCCCCGGGTTCAAGATTTATTTTGAGCTCAGAAACCGAGTCACCTTTTGTAAGCGTACCTAGCACTGCCAGAGAATTCACTACCTGCGTTGAGGAGAGAAGGCTGTCCTGACGGAAAATATTATACTGGAACCAGACATCTTTTTGTTCCCCGTCATAATGTACGGACGTTTTCAATATGCCGTTTTCATAGACGGGAGTATCCGCAGTAATTGACGTCCCGCCGGCAAATACCATAACGACACAAATTACCGCAGCAACAATAATAATGGTTCCCGCTATCAGCAGAATTTTCCGGTCCATATGCCTGCTCAGTCGACTTTTTCAACAATCACACGTACTTTGTCACCGGCTTTGAGACCGGTGCCTTTCGGAACGTCAATGTTAAACCAGAATTCACTCTGCTGGGCCATCAGGCAATCCTTTACTCCATCAATGTCCGAAACGAATTCCAAGGTTTCTACTATCTCAGCGATTTTAACTGCCATAATTAGATAGAGGAAAGGAACCGTAATTAAGGTTGTTGTTCTCCATCAGGAAGACGATAAAAATAAGTTGTTAAAGAGGTCTGGGAAATTTAAAGCACTGGTCTGTTTGTTACCATCCATGTGGTACTGTTGGAATAACTCCAGCGGCTGATATCAAGTTCATCACAAATTTCGGAGAGGATGGCAAGGTTAGTTCCGACTTCTTTTGATGATAACCCAAGATCCTTGGCGATATATTTCGCTTTAAAGAATCTGCCTCCCTTGGAAACACCTGCTTTCAGGTATCCGAGGATTTTTGCCTGGGTTCCATTATATCTTTCGATTATTGTTTTGGGTTCGGCCATTTTAACTTACCTTACGTAAGTATTGTATCTTTTACATTATAAAGGTTTTGTTATATGGCCCTATCCGGATTGGTTTGAATAAAAAAAGAGCGATTCATGTATCTACAGTCATTCAACTGTAAATTCAGAGATTTTCTCAATCATTCTGGCAATTACCTCAGACCGCATGCCTTCAACGAATTTGATACTGCCGACGACTAAGTGACCGCCGCCAGAAATACCTGCTCCAGGCATCTCATCCCGCATGGATCTGACCATCTGAGGGATGTTCATCAGCACACCACGGGAACGGATGACTGCAAAGTCCGGACCGAGACCTAGGGTGACAACCGGCTCGCCCACATACTTCTTGCAGAGAATATCATGTACTTCGCCTGATGATTTTCCGGGTGGCGGGAAGGTGAACCGGTGGGCAAACATCTCCACATCAGCCAGGAACAGGTTTGCTCCGGATGAAAGTTTCTGATCTTTGATATGAGGCATCATCGTGTTCATCTGATCCTCGATGGCGAGATTTGCCTCGGTTACAAGGAGGTTAACGAGTTTTGCATGACGTTCGGGAGCGTTGTTTAAGTTCAGAATGTCTTTGATGATTTCACGCCCGTCATTAAACCTGAGCCAGTACTGCTCGTAATCCAGAGAAAGTGCGATGTCTTTGCATTCGTCACGAGTGTATTTTCCTTCGATTAAGGCAAGATAGGATATAAGTTCGGGAGCCTCGCTTCTGTCAGAAACACCTGCGACTGCCGGGAAGTGAAGAATCTGGGATTCTACCGAGGGGTTAATGAGCCGGGCAATTTCAGTTCCTAGCATACCTGCAGTAACCCCGAAGTCGCCTCCAACATGATAGGGGTTTACGTGGGCACGAAGATACTTGTCGATGGTGTCATCGGGGTGGTGGTGATCTGCAACGATAACCTCGAGATTGTAGACATCAGTCATCTTGTATGACGGCATGTCCTCCTCGGTTGAACCATTGTCCATGAGAAGAATGAGCGGAAGTTTCTGACCGAATCTGACATTGTCTTTGAGAAGCATGTCAAGATCGCGGGTTACATCCTCAATCTCGTAGAAAGGAGCCTTCGAAGGAGAGCGGCGGAACAGGAAATTATCCTGGTCGGGATCTCCGCCGTTATCGCGGATGAACTGGGTGACTGCGGTTTCAACAGAGACGGCAGCACAGATACCATCTGCATCGGCGTGGTGACGAAGAATAATCGGCTGCTGGGTCAGGACTGCACGGCGGACGATTTTTGCGAGTTTGCGCATCTCAGGCCAGAGAGCGTCAATCACTTCGCTTTCAATTAACGGTTTTATCTCTGGAGGTTCGGCACGGAGTTCAAGGGCACGGTTGATTCTTGCTCTGACATTGTCTGCTTCTTCTCCTCTGAGAATCTGCATGCCGGATACTTCAATCTGCATCTGGTTGTTTCTGCGGGTTGCTTCACCAAATACACGCACGACGTCGCCAAGATTTACTTCGGGGTAGGAGCGAACGCCTGCTTCAGTAAATGCCGCAGCATCCTCAACACCCGTATCATCACAGAT
>DATESH010000159.1:0-8283 GCA_035270965.1 Methanocorpusculum sp. | reverse complement strand
GGAAAAAAACCGGGCTGAAAATGTAAAAAAGTGAGTTTATTCAGAACAGGTTCGGTAATCGGGAGGGTGCCGGATATTTTCGGGAAGTGTACTTAATATGGTTGAATTGACTATATTATTACTATCCCAAACCTGATTTACGGGTGTTTTTATCTGATAATGAAGGGACTGTGCAGGTGACCTGCAGGGGCGAACAATTCGCTGATCCTACTTATATAAGCAAGACCGGGAATATGAGAAGACTGAGAGCTTTTCTGTGGGAGAAGTTTTTCAGAGAAAAGGATGCTGCAGCAAAGATGAGATAATGAAGAGTAAAGTTGTAGATGTGGTATTTATATTACTATCAGTAGCATTACTGATAATTCTTGGTAAGATTTTGATCAGGGTTCTTGAACCTTTAACCGGCATTCAGCCCGAGATGATATTGTTTATTAGTGTACTTGCTTTCGTATTTATGCTGGCAGCAACACTTTATGCGTTTTTACGTAAATAATCAGGTATTTTCAGGTGTGCGGGATAGGGGCAGGTTCTTTTTTTGAGTACAGGATGCCCTTTTCCATACTGTATTATCTAAAAAATCAGTATGCCCTGCCCCCTTATTATTTGCAGACGGGAACAGGGCTGTTTTTTTCCAACAGACCCTCACAAAGTGACGCACATTTACTACCCACACCTGTCCTGATAAACCGGAGTGAGCATCCGGGCAGGAGAGTTACAAATTCTCCTGTCCTTATCAAAATAATAGGATGCGATGATATATAATTCTATACCCCTGGTAATGATAATGTCTGATAAATGTGCAAATATGATTCTCAATGAGAGAGAGAATGTTCATGAATACTGCAAAAACAGGGAGGGAATAGGAGGGTCTACCGTGAGGGAGGGAATCGGTAAAAAGAAACCAGGGTGAATTTCTTCACCCGGATTCCGGTTTCGCTTTCGCGGTTCCCCGGGTCATATATTCTTCGACGAGTGTGCCGAAGAGCATGATGAGGAATCCGAGAAATACCAGTATCAGTTTTCTCAGGCGAGAGGAGATTTTCATGGTAATCTCCTTTTTTCACCTTAGCAGAGGTCTGGTTTGGTGTCGACCCAGGTCTCGACTGCTTCCTTAGTCGTGTCCAGGGAATAGCCGGAGCGGGGTGAGCCGTTAGGCTCGCCCTCAGCCGAGCAAACCGAGGGTTTGCGACCAAGGCTTTGCCTTGCAACGGTGCGGGTGTACAGATTAAGCTGAGAATAACATCAGCTGCATTAAAAGAATCCAGAATAGATATGCCCTGCTCCAACGTAACCAAACACTTGGGCAGGGCAGCTCCCCCATGGTAATGAAGGAATTGAATTTCAGCCCATGAAAATCCGGTTAAGATCCCCGATAGGCTGAACAGACAGGAGTAACCTATTAGGAGACTCTGCCCTAATTATCTATTAGGATACAATAAGATATTAATTATTTCTTTGGGGCACTTCTTGTATACAATGCATCCCCAGAGAGCAGCCTTAGCCAAGCAAGTCGATAGACTTGCAATTGCAGCCTTAGCCGAGCAAATCTTTGATTTGCGAATGTGCGGGAGTACAGATTAAACTGAGAATAACATCAGCTGCGTTAAAAGAATCCGGAATAGATATGCCCTGCTCCAACCTATCCACACAGGAGAGCAGGACCATTTCCCCAAACTAATAAAAATAATAATAATGAAGAAAACATATTTCAGCCCATGAAAATCCGGTTAAGATCCCCGATAGGCTGAACAGACAGGAGTAACCTATTAGGAGACTCTGCCCTAATTATCTCTTAGGATACTATGAGATATTAATTATTTCTTTGAGGCACTTCCTGTATACAATGCAGCCCCGGATGACGAATCACTCGTAAGAGATGGGTGCAGGTGTACAGATTAACCTGAGAAAAACATCAGCTGCATTAAAAGAATCCGGAATGGAGATGCCCTGCTCCACCCGAACTATACATCAGGGAAGGACAATTACCCCTAACAATAACGAAGAAAATGAATTCAGCCTATGAAAATCTGCTCTAGATTCCCGATAGGCTGATCAGACAGAAGTAACCTATTAGGAGACTTTGTCCTAATTATCTATTAGGATACTATAAGATATTAATTATTTCTTTAAGGCACTTTTTGTACACACTGCTGCCCCGGAGGGGGTCGCGGCAAAGGGAACGATAGATGCTGAAAAAATGATGCAGATCCGCGATGTGCTCTTAGCGGATGGCGGGGCGACCTTCCGTCACTCGGAGCTCGGGGGATATCCGTATTCCTCGAATCATCAGGTGGTATTTGTTCCGGCAACGGAGACCCTGTGGATGAAAGTAGTGGATATGGACTGGCAGAAGGTGGAACTCGCTCCGCTGTTTGCGATGTGAGGGGATCTCCTCATTCTTTTTTGAATTACTAATTTGACAGATATTAGTAATAGATTAGTAATCGGGGGGGACTCAGCAGGCAGCTGAATCTTTGGGATGATAAAATATCCGCCCAAACGAAAGCGGCATTTTAGTTTGGACGGGTTTATACTATGCCCGATCCGTCACGTTCCCCTACTATCTTCTCAACCAGCCCCTTCGCCCGCTCTTCATCCATTATAAACCGCACGACCTCATTTTTGTCAGCTAAATACAGACACACACCCGGATCCGTTCCGAACATATGCTTCGCCCACAGGAAATACACCGCAAGCTGCATCTCGTATCTCTCCATCTCCATCTTCGACGGCGTCCCTGTTTTATAATCGATAATCATCCGGCTTCCGTCCGCATACCGGACCAGCCGGTCGATCACCCCGTTCAGCGGCGTCCCCTCAAAAGAAAACGCCACCTGCTGCTCGCAGACACTTTGCACCGCATTCTGCATAACCGGCGCCGCAAGAAACGCCGCATACTTTGCCGCAAACTCCTCAGCGGTCTTTTGGGGAAATCCGTATCGTTTTGCGACTACCGCGGCTGGCTTCCCCTCGAACACCTCATGGAGGGACAAACCCCGGAGCATGGCCGCCCGCTCTGCCGCCAAAGGAGCCGGGCGTCTTTTGGCCGCAGTCACGTTTCTTGCGGTTTCTTCCTCTAGTTCCGGCAGAGGGGCGTCCGTCCATCCATCCGGGACCTCCGGGCGGATACGGCGCAGTTCATCCGGCTCCGCGACGATTTCCGTAACCGGCTCCGGCAAATGTTCATACCCCCCGATACCCGCATCATACATCGACAGAAACGAATTCGTCCCCGGAACCCCCTTATCGTCAGTTCCGCAGATCACCAGATGATCACGTGCCCGCGTCATCCCCACGTAAAACAGCCTTTTGCGCTCCGCAAGCAGTTTTTCCTTCGCCTCAGGCGAAAGATACTCCTTCACAAACGTTTTCCCATCACGCTCTCCCGGAAGCTTCAGCGAAATCCCGGCACCCAGCTTCTCATCGAAAATAAGGGCAGGGACATTCAGCTTATTCTCATTCCCGGCAAAACAGAGAACAAGAACCGGATACTCCAGACCCTTCGATGAATGCACCGTCAGAATCTTCACACGGTTATCCCGTTCATCAGTCACCACCCCCTCCCGCTCATCGAACTCCTCATCCATACAGGTATCCAGAACCGAAAGGAACTCATACACTGAAAACGGCCGGTTCCTTGAACGTGACCGGGCAATACCGACCAGCTTCTCCAGATTCGCCGCCGCCTCCTTCCCGAAGGAAAGCCCTCCGTAGACCGTCATAATCCCCGACTCAGCGATAACTCTGCGGAGGAACGGAACAAGCGGTTCTTCGCGGATCTCCGCATGCCAGCGGGCAAGGCACCCGACCGCCCGGCTTATCTTCGTATCAGCATGCGATGCCGCATATTTCTGCAGTCTCCACATCAGCGTCCAGCCGGAGCCGGACGCGGCACGGCAGAGTTCAGCATCCGAAATTCCGAACCAGGGAGACCTGAGCACACCATACAGAGGAACATCCTCCTCAGGATACACAATCGCCTTCAGAAGATTCGTGAAATCGAACACCTCCTGCTTTTCATAGAAATTGCGTCCCTTCTCCTCAGTGTAAGGAACGGAATACAACTTCAGGGCATGCCGGAGCTTATCCAGATGGGTATGCGCCTCGATGAGGATTGCCGTGTCCCCGAACCTTGCCGGGCGTGAAGTCCCGTCCTTTTCATAAACGGTCAGTCTCTCCTGGGAAATCGCGTCATATATCCATGATGCGAGGACTTTCGCCTCGGTTATCATCATCTTCGCCTTGTTCCCCTCCCCGGGAACTCTGATAAGAGTGACCGAACCCGACTGACCCTCACGGTGAGCTGTAAGCTCGCCGTATCCGGCTTCCCAGATCTTCGTCGGGTTGGCAAAAACGGTTTTAAACACATGGTTCACCAGGTCGACGATTTCCGGAACCGTCCGGAAACTCGTATCGAGTTCCACCGGTTCATTTCGGAAAACCTTCCGGAATTCGTTGAATCCCGAAACATCCGCCCCTCTGAACAGATAAATCGACTGCTTTGCATCGCCGACGATAAACAGACGGTTGTTTTCCTTCGGATCGCCGCAGAGAATCTGAACGATTTCTGTCTGGACCGGGTCATTATCCTGGACTTCGTCAATAAGGATATACCGGTATCTGGTGTTGAGCGTTCTTTGAATCTCCTCGTTTCTGATGAGATTCCGGGTCTTTTTAATCAGGTCGTCAAAGTCGAGAACACCTCTGTGCTCCTTTTCCAACCGGACCTTTTCGTAAATCTCCCGGGTGACTTTCCCGAGAGCCGTCAGCACCTCAAGGACGACTTTTGTACTGCGGTCCCCGTCTGCCGGCATTATCGGAAGCGATACGAGTATCTTTTGGACGGCAAAGAAGTGATCGAGAAGATATTCCGAAAGCGGCTTGTCTTTTTTTATGGTGATGGGTTTCGTCAGCTCTGCAAGACATGTGTCAAGATCGCGTGCCTCAGACTTTCTTAACGCCGCCGCACGACCCGGAAGGTTGTACATGTTCGTGCCCTTCCCGTAGCCTGCCGCCTCTATCTCCTGAATGAGGGAGAATATTTTCGGATCACTGCAGATCCATTCCCGGAGAGAGCGGAGGATGTCCTGTTTTGTTCCGGTCTTCATAACAGCGGCAAACGTTTGGACTGCCTCATCCCCGGCAAATGCCGGGTCATCTTCCAGCTTCCGGAGATATGCGTCCTGCCAGACGGAGAGAACCCCGTCCGGGTCCTGTTCCAGTCCGGCAAACCAGCCTTTGCACTCATCCCATCTGGGGAGCAGGGTTCTGATGTATTTAGTGATAGTGGATTCAGGGAGATAGTTGAACAGCAGCACCACGTCATTGAAAAGTTCCCCGGGGGGACGTTCGAGCATTTCCCGGATTGTGCCGGTCACGAGTTCGTAGGTATCGAGTTCGTCCATCACGGAAAATCCCGCGTCGAGCCCTGCCTCATAGGCGAACTCCTTCAGGAGCGACATGCAGAATCCGTGGAATGTGCTGATATTGCATCGCGAAAAGCTCTCCCAGACATCCTGGAGCGAGGGGTCGTCACGGAGCGCCTTCCCGATCTTGGTCCGCATCTCGGCGACGGCCTTGTCGGTGTAGGTCAGGGCGAGAATGTCGCCGGCTCCGGTTTTTTCCATCTCGCGATGGTATTTCAGCGAGGCAAGATACCGTTTCGCCAGAAGGAAGGTCTTTCCGGTTCCGGCACCGGCAGTGACGCAGACACTTTCCTCCATATAGAGGGCTTCATTCTGGGCATCGGTCAGTTTGTCAGTCATCATTCACCTCTTTGAATGGAACGAACCGGCATATCCGCCGGTATGGACAGTAGTCATCCGGGCATTCATCCGCGGATATCGGGGCACACTGCCCTTTTTTCATCATTTCACGAATGTCCCGGCAGGTTTCGAATGCCATGTCACGGATTTCCGCTACATTTTCCGCTTGTTTTTTCCCGGAGAAATACGGGTTTTTATCAGCCGCATCATTATATGATATCATGAGATAGGTTCCCGGTTTTGCGAGGCAGCCCGTTTCCTGTGCGACCCCTTCGGTATAGAGCGGAAGCTGCAGGGCTTTTCCCTCGGTAAGTTCCGTTTTGGTCTTCACCTTCCCGGTCTTGTAGTCGATGACCATGAACTCCCGGGTCTGCCCGTTGAACATCACCCGGTCCGCACGACCCGAGACGGTGAACTCTTCATCTCCGATTTTCGCCGTAACATTCCGTTCCAGCCACTCTTCCGGCGTCCGGTATCCTTCATTATAGAATCCAATTTCAAGCCCGATGATGGTGTCAATGCTGCTTTCCAGTCCGCCTTCTCCAAGGTAGCCGTTCAGCAGTGCCTGCCAGGAGGGGGTTTTGATGTTTCTGTCGGCGAATTCCTCTTTTACGATTTTTTTGAGACAGAAGATTGCGTCAGTCCGGTTTTCCCGGGTCAGCGGTTTTGTGAACTCCCGGAAAAACTGTTCCATTGCTTTGTGCATGACCGTGCCGACGATGATGCGTTCCGCACTGAAATCCGCGGGATTTTCCAGGTAGAGGTGGTTTGACAGATACCATTTGAACGGGCATTCTTTGTATCTTTCGAGCACGGTCGGGGCGAAATCCGTTTTTTCCCGGTATGCTTCGGCAAATTCTGCGGCGAGTTCGTCGTTCGCGAAGTTGGCATCATAGATTCCCGGAGGGCCTGTCCGGTCAACGGTCTCGATGCCGATGATTTCTGCCGCGGTACGGAGTGAGGGGATGCCGAATAGATCTGCACATTCCCGAGCTTTGCCTTCTGCAAGATTTTTGCCGGCACGTTTCTGGTTTGCGGTCAGCGAGTGGGGAAAGAATTCCGGAGATTTCGGTTCAGGTTCGGCGAACCGGGTAAGATACGGCGATACGGTGAGGGTTCTCTCTCCGTCGGATGCAGGACAGGAGAGGGTGAGTTCCTTTTCTGCCGCGAGCATGGCGGCATGGAAGTAATAGAGGCTCGAATCGAGCATGTTCTGGACACGGTCCGGCTGGATGAGGGCGGTTTCCCGGGAATTCAGGAGCGGGATGGTGGCTTCGATTTTCGGGAGGTTGTCGGAGGAAAGACCGGTGATGAAGACGTAGGGGATCCGGGTTCCGGCAACGGATCTGAGGTCTCCGGCACGGAATGCGTTTTCCGATTCCGGGTAGCTGATTTTGGTGGTTTTTTCACAGAACCGGCAGAGCATAGTGTAAAATTCCCGGATGGTATATTTCCGGGATGCAAGGGAGGTCTGTTCAAGTTTGCCGAGCAGACGGAGGAAGGCGTGACGAGCGGCTTCGTCCTGCGGTTTCATTTCCCTGTCGGTCCAGCCGAGTGCGGACAGGTCGGTTCTTAGGGAGGTGCAGTGTTCGGCGAGATTCTCGGTATGGTGCAGGTTCGCGTCAAGGCGGGCGATGAGTTCGTCGAGACTTTTCTGGAATTCGGCGTCGTGTGCTTTTTGTTTTTCCGAGTGGCGGGCGGCTGTGAGTTTTGATCCGATGTCTGCCCAGGCTGCTTTGCCTTTTTCGGTTTTGGTGATGATGCCGGCTTTTTCCAGGGTGCCTGCAGTGAGCCGGTTCGTGTCGATGTTGAAGTAGGGGCTTTCGATGATGATTTTCAGGTCTTCGATGCCGAAATCGAAGGCGAATGCCGAGAGCCAGGCGAGGGCACAGCGAACAGGGGGGAGGTTTTCGATTGGGATGTCTTCGCCGGCGGTGAACCGGAGGGGGTGTCTGATTCCTTCACGGAGGACGCTGAAGTCGGGGGCGAGTTCGGCAAGGACCGGCAGGGTGGAGGTGAGGGAGGGGGTGAGAAGGGCGATGTCTTTTTGGGGTACCCCGGATTCGATGAGTGAGGAGATTTGTTCAAGGGTGGAACGCAGTTCGGTCAGGGTGTCGGGGTAAAGGGAGATGCTTTTTGCCGCGGGAGGGAGAGTGGTCAGGTTTTCTGCGAGAGGGGGCAGGGTCCTGATTGCGCCCGGCAGGGAGAGAAGGAGGTTTGCGGCGAGAGGGGTCGGTTTGTAGAGCTGGTAACATATGACGGTGCCGATGTCGACTTCGGGAGCAAGGTCTGCGGCACGTTCTATGGCGAGGATGGAGTCGCAGCTGTTTTCGTCTCTGCAGAAGGTTTCATACTGCAGGAATATTTCTTTCAGTGTGTCGTATTTCGGGGTGCCGGAGGGGAGGGTGAGCCGGTGGGTTTTGAGGGTGATGAAGAGGTTGATGAGGTTTTCCGTTTCGGTGTCGGGGATGGTTTTCAGGTCCCGGACTTTTTTTGCGATTCCCGCGAAGAGGAGGTG